>NZ_JBKGZG010000015.1:0-44957 GCF_046545655.1 Thiohalorhabdus sp.
TGCACAGCCCCTTCGGCAGCCGGGTGAACAAGGCCTGGGGCCTGGCCCTGCGCAAACGCTTCTGCCGCAAGTTCAACTTCGAGCTGCAGGCGGCGGCCACCGAGGACACGGTGATCCTGTCCCTGGCCACCGCCCACAGCTTCCCCCTGGAAGAGGTGGCCCGCTACCTGAGCCCGGAGACGGTGCGCGAGATCCTGGTGCAGGCCCTGCTCGACGCGCCGGTGTTCGCCACCCGCTGGCGCTGGAACGCCACCACCGCCCTGGCCATCCGCCGCTTCCGCAATGGCGGGCGCACCCCGCCGCAGCTGCAGCGCATGGAGGCGGAGGACCTGATCAGCGCGGTGTTCCCCGACCAGATCGCCTGCTTCGAGAACCTGGCCGGCGACCGCGAGGTGCCCGACCACCCGCTGGTGAGCCAGACCATCCACGACTGCCTGCACGAGGCCATGGACATCAAGGGCCTGGAGCGGGTGCTCGCCGCCATGCGGGAGGGTACCGTGCGGGTGGTGGCCAGCGATCTCACCGAGCCCTCGCCGCTTTCCCACGAGATCCTCAACGCCCGGCCCTACGCCTTCCTCGACGACGCCCCCGCCGAGGAGCGGCGCACCCGCATGGTGCAGGCGCGGCGCTACCTGGATCCGGCGGATGCCGCCGACATCGGCCGCCTCGATCCCGAGGCCATCGCCCGGGTCCGCGAGGAGGCCTGGCCCGAGGCCCGCGACCGCGACGAGCTGCACGACGCCCTGGACCTGCTGGGCGCGGTCACCGCCGAGGAGGGCGGGGCCCACGGCTGGGGGGCGGACTTCGAGATCCTGCGGGGAGAGGGCCGCGCCTTCCGGGTGCTGCCCCCGGAAGGACCCACCCTGTGGGCGGCGATGGAGCGCCTGGACCCGCTCCGCGCCGTGCATCCGGAGGCGGCCCTGGAACCGCAGCCGGCCACGGATCCCGAAAGCCTCCCCGAGGCGGACGAGGCCCTGCGCGAGCTGGTGCGCGGCCGCCTGGACGGCCTCGGCCCCACCACCGCCGCGGCCCTGGCCGCCGCCCTCGGCGTGACCGGCGCCGCCGTGGAGGCGGCGCTCAACGCCCTGGAGACCGAGGGCGCAGCCTTCCGCGGCCGTTTCACCCCCCATGCGGGCGGCGAGGAATGGTGCGAGCGCCGCCTGCTGGCGCGCATCCACCGCTACACCCTCGACCGCCTGCGCCGCGAGATCGAGCCGGTGGAGCCGGCGGACTACACCCGCTTCCTACTGGAGTGGCACGCCGTGAGCGGCGAGCCCGCCGCCGAGCGCCGCGAGGGCCCGGAGGCCCTGCTGGCGGTGATCGAGCAGCTGGAGGGCTTCGAGGCGCCGGCGGGGGCCTGGGAGAGCGACATCCTGCCGGCGCGGCTGCCCGGCTACGACCCGCAATGGCTCGACCAGCTGTGCCTGTCGGGGCGGGTGGTGTGGACCCGGCTCACCCCGCCCGGCGTGGCACGGGGCAAGGCCCGGCGGGCGGGCTCGGTGCGCACCGCCCCGGTGGCGCTGGTGCAGCGCAAGAACCTGCCGGACTGGAAGGCCCTGGCGGCCACGGTGGGGGTTTCCGAGGAGGGCCTGTCCGGCAAGGCGGCCAAGCTGGAGGCCTGCCTGCGCGAGCGCGGCGCCCAGTTCTTCGACGAGCTGGTGGGCTGCGCCGGCATGCTGCGCACGGAGGTGGAGGAGGCCCTGGGCGAGCTGGTGGCCTGGGGGCGGGCATCGAGCGACAGCTTCGCCGGCCTGCGCGCCCTGCTCCGGCCCGCCGAATCGCGCTCCCGGCACCGGCGGGGGCGCGGCCGACGCCGCCGGCTGGCCCCGCCCGAACGGAGCGTGGAGGAGGCCGGCCGCTGGGCGCCGGTGGCACCCGCCCCGCCCCCCGAGGGGGGCCTCGATCCGAGCGCCGTGGAGGCGGCGGCCTGGACCCTGCTGGAGCGCTACGGCGTGGTATTCCGTGCCGTGCTCGCCCGCGAGCCGGACTGGCTGCCGCCCTGGCGGGAGCTGCTGCGCGTCTATCGGCGCCTGGAGGACCGCGGGGAGGTGCGCGGCGGGCGCTTCGTGGCCGGCTTCTCCGGCGAGCAGTTCGCCCTGCCGGAAGCGGTGGGGGCCCTGCGCAAGGTGCGCAAGCGCGGCCGGGAGGAGCACGCCGTTACGGTGGCCGCCACCGACCCCCTCAACCTGGCGGGCATCCTCACCCCCGGGGAGCGGGTCCCGGCCCGCACCGGGGAGCGCCTGCGCTTCCGGGACGGCGTGCCCGAGGAAAAAGCATCCAGCCGATGACTCCCGGACGCGCCAGCCCTCGCCGAAGCGCACTCGTAGGAGCCCACTTCAGTGGGCGATCGGTTTCCCAAAGTGGGCGCCTACCGGCCCTTCGGGCGAGGCTGGCCAGGGCGTACTAGTCGTGGAAACAGCGCAGCAGCAGGCCCAGCCCCAGGGCGCCAAGCAGCACCGGCGGCCCGGCCGCGGCCGCCGGCCCCACCCAGAGGTATCCTGCGGCCAAAAACAACGTTACGCCGCCCGCGCAGGCCCCGTAGAACCCTGCATTCGCTTGCCACATACCCATCCTCCCGGCCGGCTCCCCGCCCGCTCCGGGGCGGGGGATCCCGCGTGAAAATTGGGGGCATCCTAGCCGCCGCGGGCCGCCTTGAAAAGGCTCGGGCCCTCAGCCGCGGTGGGGCAGGGAGATGCCGGTGAGCTTCTTGTACAGGGAGACGGCGTAGCCGTCGGTCATGCCGGAGACGAAATCGGTGAGGTTGAGCAACAGGAGGTAGGGGTCGGTAAGGCGCTCCCCCGTGGCGCCGTCGTAGAGGAACTGCTCGGGCACCAGCTGGGCCACGGTGCGGCTGTGGGCCGAGGCCGCCCGGAGCCGACCGGCGGCCTCGGCCTCGGCGGTCTCGCGCACGGGCCCGTAGAAGGTCTCCAGCAGGCCGCCGAGCACGCCGAAGCCGGCGGCGTCGATCTCCAGCACCCCCTTGGCGTTGTAGATGCGCTCGAAGGAGGTGCGCTCGATCTCCGCCATGGCCTCCGCCGAGGGGATCAGCTCCTTGAGCTCCCGGTCGAACCGCCCGGCCAGGATCTCCTCCTCCCGCTCCAGGAAGGCGGTGGCGGTCTCCTCCACCAGTTGGTTGATGGCCCGCGCCCTAAGGTACTCCACCCGCTCCTTCTCCGAGCCGATCTGGTCCAGGCGCGCGTTCACCCGCCGGTCGTCCCGCAGGATGGGCCGGATGTGGCGCGCCACGTCCTCGAAGCTGAGCAGCCCCAGCCGGTAGGAGTCCTCGAAGTCCACGATCTGGTAGGAGATGTCGTCGGCCGCTTCCATGAGGAAGGCCAGCGGATGGCGGCAGTAGACGCCCGCCTCGGCGTCGCGGGGCAGCATTCCGGTCCGCTCCGCCACCCGGCGGAAGTGCTCATCCTCGGCGGCGAAGTAGCCGTGCTTCTTGCCGCTGACGCCGCCGGCGGGCTCGGTGCGGTGGGCGGGCCGGGGGTACTTGAGGGCGGCGCCGAGGGTGGCGAAGGTGAGCTGCAGGCCGCCTTCGTTGTCCGGGTTCTGCAGGCGGGTCACCACCCGCAGGCCCTGGGCGTTGCCCTCGAAGCGCCGGAACTCCGCCGCCTGCTGCTCGGAGAGAGGGGCGAGGGCCTCGGCGCCGATGGCGCTGGTGGCGAACCAGTGCTGGATGGCGTCCTCGCCGGAATGGCCGAAGGGGGGATTGCCGATGTCGTGGGCCAGGCAGGCCGCCGCCACGATGGAGCCGAAGTCCCCGGGGTCCACCACCTCGAACCGCTCGCGGGCGGCCACCTCCTCGCCCACCTTGGTGCCCAGGGAACGGCCCACGCAGGACACCTCCAGGCTGTGCGTCAGCCGGGTGCGGACGTAGTCGCTCTCCGCCAGGGGGAAGACCTGGGTCTTGTCCTGCAGCCGCCGGAAGGCGGAGGAGAAGACGATGCGGTCGAAGTCCTGCTGGAAGTTGGTCCGGTGCCGCTGCGGGGCGGGCTCCTCCTCCCTACCCAGCCGCTGCTGGGTGACCAGGTGCTCCCACGCCATCCGCGCCTGTGCCATGCCTGCGCCTCCGGGGTCGCCGCGCGCCGAAACGGGCATCCTAGCACGGGGGCGCCCCCGAGCGTTCCCGGGGCCTATTTCCAGACCCGATGGGGTGATTGTCCCGGCTAGCGGAAAGGTGTAGAAAGAAATATTTATTTTGCATCTTTTTACACCGCGCACTACAACCTCACGGGAGGGCACCATGCGCAATCCGATCGCCACGGGCACCATCCTTCTCGCCACCGGCCTGGGCTGGAGCGCCGCGGCGCACGCCCAGGACGGCGAGTCCGCCGCCCAGTCCCTGGGCTGCACCGCCTGCCACGCCGCGGAGAACAAGATGGTGGGCCCCGCCTATGTGGACGTGGCGGAAAAGTACGGCGGGGACAAGGACAAGATCCTGGAGCGGATGAAGGCGGCGGTGGAGGACGGCTCCTCCGGGACCTGGACCGAAGTCACCGGCGGGAGTCCCATGCCGCCGCAGCCCCAGGCCGCCGGCAAGGACGAGCAGCTGGGCCAGATCGCCGAGTGGATCGCCTCCATGGCGGAGTAGCCCCTCCGCTGCCGGCAACCCGGGCCATCGGCGTCGCCGGTGGCCCTTTTGGTGGGCTCCCTTGGGGGTCAATCCCCGGACGCCGGGGATCGGTAGCATTGCATCCCGCCCGTTTTTGGCTTAGGCAGGGGGGGTGGACCGAAACGCCGGCGGCCCCTGCCAATTCCCGGGCAACGCCTGGGGGGCCCAAAGGAACCCGGAAGGAGAGCGACATGGCGGTACGGGAAGTGCTCCGCATGGGGGATGGGCGCCTGCTGCAGCCGGCCGAGCCGGTGGCCGATCTGGACTCCGGGGAGGTGCGCGACCTGATCCGGGACCTGTGGGACACCATGGCGGCCCACGGGGGCGTCGGCCTGGCGGCCCCTCAGATCGGCGTGCCCCGGCGGGTGGTGGTGTTCGCCGTCGCCTCCAGCCCCCGCTACCCCGGGGCGGAGGACGTCCCGCCCACCGCACTGGTCAATCCGACCCTCCACCCCCAGCCCGGGGCCGTGGAGGAGGACTGGGAGGGGTGCCTGAGCCTCCCCGGCTTGCGTGGCCTGGTTCCCCGCCACGCCCGCCTGCGCTACACCGGCTTCACCGCCGAGGGCGAGCCCCTGGACCGGGAGGTGTCCGGGTTCCACGCGCGGGTGGTCCAGCACGAATGCGACCACCTGGACGGCATCCTCTACCCCATGCGGATCCGTGACCTGCGCAACTTCGGCTTCGAGGAGGAGCTGGCCGGCCACCCGGCCCTTCCGGAGTGAGCCGTCACAATCCTGTAACGGAGGGCCCCTATCCTTTCCCCTACGCTGCCCGGGGGCAGCGCCGACAGGGAACAGGACGAGGCCATCACCATGTACAGCGAGAACAGCCGCCAGGGAATCCGGACCCTTCTCCAGGAGGCCGCCTTACGGTTTCAGCGGGCCGCGGAGGAGACGGGGGACAGCGCCCACGCCGACCATTACCGCGAGCGGGCCGCCCTGCTGGAGGAGCTGATCGGCCAGCTGGGCAGCCGGCCCGAAGGGGCCGCGCCCGGAGGAGCGGCCGTCCCCGCCCGCACCCCTTCCCCGAAAAGCACCGCCAACCGGGGCGACTCCCGCTAGGCCCCATTCCGGGGCGCACTCAGCCCTCGAAGACCCTGCTGATCTCGTCCCGCTCCGGGCGGGCCAGGGGGCTCCCGTCCGGCCGGCGGACGCCTGCCGGTCCCTCCGCGACCGCGCCGATCTCCCGGCAGGCGATGCCGGCCGCCCGCAGCGCCCCGATGATCGCCGGGCCGTCTTCCGGCGCCGCGGCCAGGAGCAGGGCGCCGGAGGCGATGGCCGCCAGGGGATCGAGGCCGAAGGCCTCGCAGATCCGCCGGGAAAGCTCGGGCACGGGCACCTTCCCCGGATCCACCACCAGTCCCCGGCCGGAGGCCTCGGCCAGCTCCCAGAGGGCGGCGGCCAGCCCGCCCTCGGTGGGATCGTGCATGGCCGTGACCCGGCCCGCCCCGCGCGCGATGCGCGCGTCCCGCAGCACGTCCAGGCCCGGCTCGCGCAGGAAGTTTCGCGCCCGCTCCAGCTCTTCCGGGGCGAGCACCCCCCGTAGCCGCTCCGGGAATTCGCTGGCCAGCACGCAGGTGGCCTCGATGGGCACGCCCTTGGTCAGCAGGAGCCGGTCCCCCGGGTCGGCGCCCTGGGGGGTCACCAGGTCCTCCCGGGCCACCTCCCCGATCAGGGCGCCGGCGGCGATGGGGCGATCCAGACCGTGGGTCACCTCGGTGTGCCCGCCGATGACGGCGATGCCCTCCGCCCGGCAGGCGTCGTGGACCTGCTCGGCGATGGCCTCGGCCTCGGCGGGGGTGCACCGTTGGGCGGGAAGGAGCAGGGTCACCAGGAGCCAGCGGGGCTCGGCCCCGCTCGTGGCGATGTCGTTGGCGTTGATGCGGACGAGGTACTCGCCGATCCGGTCGGTGGCGAAGGTGATGGGGTCCGCCTTGCATACCAGCAGGGAGGGCCCGGCCTCCACAACGGCGCAGTCCAGCCCCACGCCGGGGCCCTGGAGCACCCGGGGGTCCTCGCAGGGCGCCCGGGCGAGGATCCGGGCCATCAGGTCCGGGGGCAGCTTGCCGACGGGAAGACTGCCGGGCATGGCGTTCCCCTTCGGGCCCCGCCAGGGGCAAACCGGCCGCGCCGGACCGGGAACGGATTCAGGAACTAGGAAAGACCGGCCGGGTCCCGGGATGCCGGGCGGCCGGAACGGCTACAGGCAGGGGCGTACTCCCGCGACCGGGACGCCGCGGGGGTTCGCCGGGAAACGGTCGCGGGTCTGCGCCAGGGCAATGCGGAGGCCTCAGGCTTCCTCCTCCTCCGTGGTCCATTCGGCGGCGATCAGCATCTGGACCAGCTCGGCGGTGGACCCCGCCTCCATCTTCTCCATGACGCGTCCGCGATGCACCTCCACGGTCTTGGGGCTGAGGTCCAGTTCGCGTGCGATGGCCTTGTTGGAGTAGCCCTGAACCACGCGCTTGGCCACCTGGCTCTCCCGCGTGGTCAGGCGGGCCGCCCGGCGGCGCAGCTCCTCCCGGCGGCTGCCCAGCTCCCGGCGCTGCTGGTCCTGCTCGATCGCCTTCTGCACGGTCTCGATCAGGTACTGGGCGTTGTAGGGCTTCTCGATGAAGTCCAGGGCCCCGCCCTTCATGGCCCGGACCGCCGCGGGAACGTCGGCATGGCCGGTGAGGATGATCACGGGGATCTCCAGACCGCGGTCGCGGAGCCATTCCTGGAGCTCCAGGCCGCTCACCCCGGGCATCCGGATATCCAGCAGGACCACGCCGGGCTGTTCGGGGTCCAGACCCTCCAGGAACTCCTGGGCGTCCGAGTACACCTCCACCTTGTGGTTCACGGACTCCAGCAGCCATCGGATCGAATCCCGCATTCCCGCATCATCGTCGACGACGAAAACGGTTGGTATATCCTTGTCCTGGCGCATCGGGACCCTCTTCACAGTTTCATGGTTCTTGGCAGACGGGTAATGCCAGATGAAAAGTGGTTCCGGGCTCGGGGTCGTTCGGCGCCGCCCAGAACCGGCCCCCGTGGGACTCCACGATGGACCGGCAGATCGAGATCCCCAGACCCATTCCCCCCGTTTTTGTGGTGTATAGCGGCTGGACCGGATCCGCGCGCAGATCCTCGGGCAGACCGATGCCCTCGTCCTCCACCGCCACTTCCACCAGCTCCCGGGAATACCGCCGGGTACGCAGGGTAACCACGCCCTTTTCCTCCAGAGCCTCCTGCGCCGCTCGCGCCGCGACGGCCTCCTCGGCGTTCCGGACCAGGTTGCTCAGGCATTCCTGGAGCAGGATGGGGTCGGCCTGGATCTGCGGCAGCTCCGGCTGCAGGTCCAGCTCGATCCGGGCAGCTTCCATCCCGCCCTGCAAATGGTCCGGTGTCAACCTCTGAATCAGGGAGTTAAGCGACGTAGCCCGGGTCTTGGGCTCCCCGCTGCGCAGGAAATGCCGAACTCCCCAGACGATCTCCCCGGCCTGGCGCACGTAGTCCACCACCTGCTCGAGGCCGAACCGGATATTTCCGGCCCCGTCGGGCTCCTCCAGCCGCCGCAGGGAGCCCTGGGCGAAATTCATGGCGGCGGCCAGGGGCTGGTTCAGCTGATGGGCGAGCACCGAGCCCAGCTCCCCCAGGCTCACCAGCCGGCGGATGCGCTCCAGCTCCGCCTGCTGGCTCTTGAATTGACTGAGGTCATGGGCCATAACCGAGAACCGCTCCACGCGCCCCGCTCCGTCCTTGTGCGCCACCACCACCATGGCCACGGGAATGTCCCGCCCCTCGGCATCCCGAAGGGCCGCCTCCCCCCGCCAGAGCCCGGCCTCCCGGGCCTGCGGGAAACCCTCCCGACGAAGGCGCTCCGCCGCAACAGGGGCAAGGAAATCCCCTAGGAAGGCCCTGCCAGAGTCGCAGCTCGGGCTCCGCCCCGCCATCCGGAAGGCTCCCGGGTTTGCATAAAGGATTTCCCCCAGCGGATCGGCGATGACCACGGCGTCTGGCGTGGCGTTCAGAAGCTCCAGCAGGCGGTCGCGCTCCCGCTCGGCCCGGTGCTGGGCCTCCCGCGCCCGGAAGGAGACCATGGCGTTGGCGGTCTCGTCCGCGAGGCGGCACAGCATGTTCAGCTCGTTGGCGTCGAAGGCCGCCGCCTCCCCGGCGTAGATGCACAGCACGCCGTACACCCGGCGCTCGTCCTGCAGCGGCACCGCCAGCACCGAGCGGAAGCGCTGCTCGGCCGCCTGCTCCCCCCAGAGCTCGTACTGCGGGTCCATGGCGACATTTGCCACCATGGCGGGCTTGCCCGTCTCCAGGGCCCGGCCGAAGGGGCCTCGCCCGTGGGGCAGGAAGCCCCAGGCAATGGGGTCCTGGATCCGCTCCAGGCAGCCGTCCAGATCCGCCGATGCCAGCACCCGGATGGGCTCCCCACCCTCCCCGGCCGGCTCCCCGATCCACGCCAGGGAGTAGCCGGCCCCGCGCACCAGGAAATGGCAGATCTCCTGAAGCAGGGTGGCCTCGTCCGGGGCCCAGCGCACCGCCTGGTTGGCGGCGTTCAGGGCGCGGAGCGCGCGCTCGCCCCGGTAACGGATCTCCTCCGCCTCGCGCTGCCGGGTAACATCACGTGCAGCGATCACCGCCAGGGGGGTACCATTCGCCAACGTGCCGCCGGGCGCCCCCTCCAAGGCCACCTCCTGCGCCCGACCGGACTCCACTTCCAGCCGCACCTCCAGGCCGGCCCCGCCCTCCCCCGCGAGCACCTCCTCCAGGAAGGCCCCGAACTTTCTCCGGTCGGGCGTGGACAGGAGGCCCTGCAGGGACCATCCCAGGGTGTCGGAGTCCGACCGTCCAAGCAGGTCCCGGGCTGCCCGATTGAGGGAGTGCACCCTCCCCGAGGGATGACAGACCATCTGAGGGACGGGGGAGAGGTCGAAGAAGCCCGCGCGGCCTTCTCCCAGGGGCTCTTCGGGTCCCAGCGGAATCCCCTTACCGTCCTTGAGGCGGTTCCCCCGCCGCACGTGGAGGGGAATCCGTGACGGCACCTTCAAACCGCCCGTTTGCTCCAAGCTTTCCCGCATGCCGTCCTTCTCCATGACCTTGCAGCCGGTCCGAGACGCGCCGTCTCCTCGGCGGGCGGACCGTCGCTTTAGCGTGCCCCCGTCCCCCTTGTCCCGGGCCACCCCCAATTCCCCACAAAATTAGTACGGGGAAACGTCCAGAGACGTAAGGAATCCCGGATTTCCACCGTATAGCCCCTGCCATTGGCCGCCTACCCGCCAACCACCAACGGAGATCAAGTACTCCTTTGTTTGCCGCGAAGCGCCCGGGGACGGAAACCAGTTTTCATCTTCCCCTCTCTGTCGCGGGACGACCGGATAGAGTCCGGAACAACCGGCGAAGGCCCCTATCTTCCTCTTGCATTAGGGATTTCCCCTAAAAATTTAAGCCAACGTCCCAATTGGACCCCTTTCCACTGTGTCCTAAAAAGAACGCTACCGAGCGGGGTGTAAGCCCCGCTTGCTGGCCGAGCCGGAAGACGGTCGCCCGAGGCCGGCCGACCGTCCGGGACCGAGCCCCTAGCCGGGGCATTCAAACGAAAGCCTCGGCCCCCGGGAAGCAAGGGTCCCGCGTGGGCATCGACACAGTCCGTATCGGGGTCAAACAGATGGTGCGCTCAGGTGAGTCCGTGGTGAACGGGCGGCAGCCCACGGGACAGAAACAACGGGTCAGCCCGGTCTTTCCGGAGGGCGTGGAGCGGATTCCGCTTGCGGAGAAGGTGGAATGCGACGGCTCCCGGTATTCCGGGCTGAGCGGGGTGGTGCAACCCTCCGGACGGAGGACGGCCAGCGTGGAAACCGGCCTGTCGTCCTCCTCCGGACCCGCGGTCCAGATGGCGACGGACCGGCAGGGATTCCGTCGCCGCGAGCGTGCCGTGCGTCGCTGGCGAGAGCTACTCGGCAACGCCGACCCGGTATCCGCCCTCAAGGCGTTTCACGAAGAGCAGGGCCTGGCCGTTATGGCCCGGGACCCCCGGGAGCATGAGCGACTCTCCACCCTGGTCACCGCGGCGGAGACGGGCACTTACCCCGCGGAGCAGACCGCACGCTCCTATCTGGAGGCCTACCTGGAGGCCCTGCGGGAACCCGTCACCAAGGAGGGTCTCGGCGCCGTCCTGGGGAGGGCGTGGGGCGAGCTCTCCTCCCGCGCTTCGGAGGCGGAACGACGCCAGCTGGGCCAGGAGATCTGGGCCTTCCTGCGGGGCCGGGTTCCCCTGAACAGCGTACTGCGCCGGACGGAGAAACTGCTCACCCAATACGGCCTTCCCGACTCGGCCGGCCGGTTACGAAGCCAGCTCGATGATCTCGACGGCGTGCATTCCGATCATGAAAACCGAACCTCGAAGGGGGTCAAAAGTGAGCTTTAACTTCTCAACCCGTGGCCGCAAGAACCTCGGC
Organism: Thiohalorhabdus sp.; assembly: GCF_046545655.1. NCBI lineage: Bacteria > Pseudomonadati > Pseudomonadota > Gammaproteobacteria > Thiohalorhabdales > Thiohalorhabdaceae > Thiohalorhabdus > Thiohalorhabdus sp. The sequence goes on from NZ_JBKGZG010000015.1 coordinate 11,067, forward strand.
TACCTCGTAAAAGACCGGGAATTCATTTCGGTGGTCAATTTCCGCCTGGACCAGGAGCAGGACGAATGGGGACGGCCCCGGGTCTACGGGGATATGGAGCTCAAGGGCAAGAACCGCAAGCCGACGGACTATGAGGGACCCCTGACCATCCACTCCAACCAGGGATACAGCCTGAACCTGGAGATCACCCGGTATCTGGCCAAGGGGCGGTACGCCTTCCAGGTGAAACGGGCCAACCAGCCCACCTCGTGAGGGAGGGGCACCCCGACACCGGCTCTCCCCGGCGGGGATTGGAGCCGGACAGGCTTGAACATCCACAGGAGGCCGCCCATGGCGACCGTAGCGAACCCCTCGCCGCTGCCCGACCGGGTACTGCTCTATCACAACAGCATTCCCGTAGCCATCTGCTCCACAAAGCATTTCACCGCCGAGAGCCTGGAGCTCTACTGCGGGCCGCTGCGCTACGAGCGCAACACCGACCTGGAGGTGGAGGTGCAGTTCGATCTCGCGGAGCCCGAGAGCCGCTTCCGACTTCCCGCGCGCGTGGTGCGTTGCGACAAGGACCACCTGGTCCTGTCCTACAGCTCCCTCCCGGAGATGGCCGCGGCGTACCTGCAAGGCTGGGCGGAACGAGGCCCGGGCGCGCATCCCGGCATCCCCTCCGCCCGCTACGCCCACTGAGGGGGCTGCACTATGACCGCACACAGGCGCCCTCGAATGGCCACCGCCGAATCCCTGGGCGCGGAATGCGACCGCTGCAGCAACCTGCCCGCCTGTCTTGCGGGCCACCTGGAGGACAACGAGCGCCGCACCCTGGACGCTCGCATCCTGCGGGGCCGCCCGTTGAGCAAGGGCGAGGAGGCCTTCGAGCAGGACGACGCCTTCGAATGCCTCTATCTGCTGCGGTCCGGCCTCATGGAAACCTTCCACACCGACTCCAGGGGCCAAGCCACCATCACCGGCTTCCACCTGCCCGGGGACATCCTGGGCCTGGACGCCATCGCCCAGGGCCGGCATACGGAGACCGCGCGCGCACTGGACACCACCAGCATCTGCGCCCTGCCCTTCACTGCGGCCATGTCCGGCCGCTCCAGCAGCCTGCACACCGAGCTGTTGCGGGCCATGAGCCAGCGCATCGCCCGTAACGGCACCCGGCACCGCCTCTTCAGCAAGCGCTCGGCCCTCTACCGGATCGCGCACTTCCTTGCCGAGCTGCATCGGCGGACTCCGACCTCGGCGGCCTCCGCGGCCACCTTCCGGATCCCCAAGCGGGACCTCGCCAACTTCCTCGGCCTGGCCCCCGAGACCTTGAGCCGCGGGCTGGCCCGTCTCCACGAGCTCGAGCTGGTAGAGGTGTCCAAGCGGGGCTTCAAGGTGCGGGATGCGGAGGGCCTGGAGAACATGACCCGGGAGGAGCTGGAATGAGCGCCGCCGCCCGGTCCGTTCTCCCGCCCCAGGGCATCGGCCAGTACTGCAATCGGGAGGTGGTCGTCACGGAACGGGAGCGCTCCATCCGTGACGCGGCCCGCCTCATGCGCAACCACCACGTGGGCGACCTGGTGGTGGTGGAGCGCTACGAGGGGGAGGTGATCCCGGTGGGGATCGTCACGGACCGCGACCTGGTGGTGGAAGTGCTGGCGGAAGAGGTCGGCGTGGACGAGGTCACGGTGGGCGATGTCATGAGCGCCGAGCCGGCCCTGGCCCGCGAGGAGGACGACCTCTGGGAGACCCTTTTGCGCATGCAGAGCTGGGGGGTGCGGCGCCTGCCGGTGGTGAGCGCCTCGGGGGAGCTCCAGGGCATCATCACCGTGGACGACCTGCTCGAGCTCTTCACCGAGTACCTGCACGACCTGGTGAAGGTGGTGACCCGGGAGCGCGAGCGCGAGCTGGTGCGGCGCGGGTCCAAATAAGTACGGCCGCGGCCCTCCCGCAGTCCGGATGCAGAAAGGGGTAGCGGCGCAGGTCCGCCCCGCTCCCCAAGGCCACCCCGCCGCGCAGCCCCACGGTCTCCAGGTCCAGGATCCGGTCGGGATCCCGGCCCGGAAATCCACGTACGCCTCCCGCCCCTCTCTGGCCGGCGCCTCCCGGACGAAACCGTCCGGGAAGCGCTCCTCCGCCTGGCTGGAAAGCCGACCCCGGAAGCCCCGCCGGTGCATGCGCACGTGGAAGGAGGTACCCGCCAGTGCCCCCAGCCAGGGCCGCACCGCCTCCCGCGCCTCGAGCTCCTCCGCGTCCCGGTACAGGAACAGACGCTCCAGGGGCACCACCCGGCCCAGCCACTTCCCCAGCCCTGGGTTGGCCTCCCAGGCAACCCGCAGGAGCTCGGCGAAGGCCCGGGGCTCGCCCACCCGCAGCACCAGGACGTTGCAATACTCCGTGGCCGCCACCGTCCCGAGCGCGCCGAGGGCCCGGCATGCCTCCGCGTAGGCGCGGTCCCGCATCGTGGCCACCTCGTTCCAAATAACGAGGTCCATGCCGGCCCTCAGCGGGACCGCGCCCGCCACCGGTCCAGGCGCCCCACCACCCCCCGGGCGTTTTCCGGGTCCGGCGCCGCCTCGGCCATCACCGCCATCCGGCGCAGGTGGGCCTTGGCGCGGGCCGCCCAGGCAAAGCGCTCGCGGAGGGCCTCCTCCGCGGAACCGTAGGTGGCGGCGCCCTCCAGGTTGCGGTCGATGGCATCCCGCTTCTTCAGGGCGCTCCGCACCTCGCGCAGATGCTCCGCCCATTGCTGGTGGTCCCATTGCCCTTGGCCTCGGGACATGGCTCCCCCCCCTAAGTCGCTGTGTCAAGGATTCATACAGTTAGACGGGGAAACCGCCCGGGGGTGCGGGCAGGGGGGAACGGGCCTTGATCGACGTCAAATGAGAATCATCCCGGCCCGAAAAAGGGCCGCCCCAGGGGGCGGCCCGCACGAGCGCCGGGGTGTGGGGGACTCATGCCGCGGGCTCTTCCGCCTCCCCGCGCCCGTGATCCTTGCCGATGACCATGTACATGGTGGGCACCACGAACAGGGTGAACAGGGTGCCGATGGAAAGGCCGGTGGCGATCACCAGGCCCAGGGCGTAACGGCTCTCCGCCCCGGCCCCACCGGTAAGCACAAGAGGCATGGCGGCGAATACCATGGCCGCGGCGGTCATGAGCACGGGCCGCAGGCGGATGCCGGCGGCGTCCTCGATGGCGCGGCGCTTGGAGTAGCCCTCCTCCTGCAGCTGGTTGGCGAACTGCACGATGAGGATGCCGTGCTTGCTGATCAGCCCGATGAGGGTCACGAGCCCGATCTGGGTGTAGATGTTCACCGTGGCCAGGCCCAGGTACAGGAAGATCAGGGCCCCGGCCACGGACATGGGCACGGAGATCAGCATCACCAGCGGATCCCGCCAGCTCTCGTAGAGGGCAGCCAGCATCAGGAAGATCAGCACCAGGGCCAGGAAGAAGGTGGTCACCAGCTGGGCGCCCTCCTCCACGTAGTTCCGCGCCTGCCCGGCGTAGTCGACGGTGTAGCCCTTGGGGAAGATCTCCTCCGCCTTGGACTCCAGGAATTCCAGGGCCTGCCCCATGGTGACCCCGGGCATGGGGGCCGCAGAGAGCGTGGCGCTATTGAGCTGGTTGAAGCGGTTGAGCTGCTCGGGCTGCACCTCCCGCTCCAGGGAGACCACCGTGGACAGTGGGATCATGGAGCCGTCGGGGGCCTCGATGTGATAGTTCTCCAGCTGCTCGGGGTTCAGGCGGTCCGCCCGCTGCACCTGCGGGATCACCTGGTACGCCCGACCCTGGGTGCTGAAGCGGTTCACGTAGCCGCCTCCCAACATGGAGGAGAGCTCGTTGCCCACCTCCTGCATGGTGAGGCCGAGGTCGGCCACCTTGTCGCGGTCCACGTGGATGCGCGCCTGGGGCAGGTCGTACTTGAGGTCGGTATCCACGAAGGCGAACAGGCCCGACTCCTCGGCCGCCTCCTTCATCTCCTCGGAGACCTCGTTGAGCACCGAGGGGTCGTCGGTTGTGCCCATGACGAACTGCACCGGCGCCCCGCTCCCCGAGCCCGGCAGGGCCGGCGGCAGGAACACCTGCGGATCCAGGCCGGGCACCGCGCCCAGCTTTTCCTGCAGCTCCTGCTGCAGGTCCATGGTAGAGCGTTCCCGCTCGCTCCAGGGCTCCAGGCGCATGATGGAGAAGGCGCTGTTGGGCGCCGGGGGTCCGCCCGGGGAAATGCCGTTGGCGTTGAAGTAGACGGCGGTCTCCTCGAAGGACTCGAAAATGGGGTTGTACATGTCGGTCCACATGCGCGTCTGGTCCAGGGTCGCGTCGGGCGCCCCGGTGGACATGACGAACAGGGAGCCCTGGTCCTCGTCCGGGGCCAGCTCGTGCTGCGCACCGGTATACAGGAAGACGACGCTACCCAGCACGATCACGGCGAACACCACCCACACGGGAGTGTAGTTCAGGGTGCGGTGCAGCAGACGCTCGTAGGCCCAGCGCAGCTTGTCGAAGGCCCGGTCCAGGAAGGCGGCCAGCCTGCTGCCGCTCTCCTCGTCGGACTTGAGCATGCGCGAGGCCATCATGGGCGACAGGGTCAGCGCCACGATCCCCGAGATCACCACCGCCCCGGCAAGGGAGTAGGCGAACTCCGAGAACAGGGTGCCGGTGACGCCGCCCATGAAGCCGATGGGCGCGAACACAGCCACCAGGGTTAGGGTCATGGCGACGATGGGCCCGGCCAGCTCGCGCGCTCCGTAGATGGCGGCGTCGAAGGGCCGCTCGCCGTTCTCGATGTGGCGGTGGACGTTCTCCACCACGATGATGGCGTCGTCCACCACCAGACCGATGGCCAGCACCATGGCCAGCAGGGTGAGGATGTTCACCGAGTAGCCGAAGGCCAGCATGAGGAAACCGGCCCCCACCAGGGAGAGGGGCACGGCCACAACGGGAATGGCCACGGCCCGCAGCGACCCCAGGAAGAGGAAGATCACCACCACCACGATGAGGAAGGCCTCGAGGAGGGTCTTCTGCACCTGGGTGATGGATTCCTCGATGAAGTCGGTGGCGTCGTAGACCACCGTGTGCTCCAAGGTGGGAGGATACTGGGACTCCAGCTCGTCCAGGGCCTCCCGTACGCGCGGCACAACGTCGAGGGGGTTGGCGGTGGGCGTTACCTGGACGCCGATGAAGGTCCCGGGGGTCCCCTTGAACACCACCTGGTTCTCGTAGGTCTCGGCCCCCAGCTCCACATCGGCCACGTCCGACAGGCGAATGGTGCCTTCCTCGGTGCGCTTCACCACCAGGTCCTCGAAGGCCTCCGCGGAGTGGATGCTGGTCTCCGACTTGAGCCGGACGCTGACCATGGAGCCCTTGGTGCGCCCCACCCCCGCCAGGTGGTTGTTGGCCTCCAGCACCTCCCGCACCTCGGCCGGACTCACCCCCACCGCGGCCATCCGGTCCGGCTTGAGCCAGGCGCGCAGGGCGAAGGGCCGCCCGCCCAGCAGCTCCGCCTCCTCCACTCCCTGCACGGTGTTCAGCTCGGGCCGCACCACCCGGTTCAGATAATCGGTTACCTGGTTGGTCTCCAGCTCCTCGCTGTGGAAGTTGATGTACATGGTGGCGGTGGTGTCGCCCACCTCCACGTTGAGGGTAGGCTCCTCGCTGGCCTCGGGCAGCTCGGAGCGCACCTGGTCCACCTTGGAGGAGATCTGGCTCAGGGCGTCGTAGGGATCGTAGTTGAGCTCGATGTGAGCCTGGATCTGGCTGGTGCCCTGGACGGAGGAGGACTCCAGGTAGTCGATGCCGTCGGCGGTGGCGATGGCCTCTTCCAACGGCGAGGTGATGAAGCCCTTGATGAGCTCGGCGTCGGCCCCGGGGTAGGCCGTGTTGACCGTGACCACGGCATTGGTGGTCTCGGGGTACTCGCGCACGTTGAGCAGCTGGAAGGAGCGCACCCCGACCAACAGGATCAGCAGGCTGACCACCGTGGCCAGCACCGGGCGCCGGATGAAGATGTCGGTGACGTTCATGCCCCGGCCCTACTTGTTCGCCGGTTGGGGTTCAGGATCGTTGCCGGGCTGGACGCTGTTGTCCACCTGGATGCGCGCCCCCTCCTCCAGCTTGAGCTGGCCGCTGGTGACCACCGTCTCGCCGGACTCCACACCCTCTTCAATGGCCACCTGGTCGCCGCGGCGCTCGCCCGTGCGCACGAAGCGCTTGGTGACGGTGGATGGCTCCTCCTCATCCTCGGCCTCCTCCACCACGAACACCGATTCGCCGTAGGGGTCGGTGGAGACGGCGGTCTGCGGAAGCGTCACCACGTCCCCCTGTTCGGGAAGCTGCACCGCTGCCTGGGCGAACATGCCGGGGCGCAGGCTGCGGTCCTCGTTGGGCAAGGTAGCGCGCACCGCGAAGTTGCGGGTCTCCTGGGCCACCTCGGGCTCGATGGCCGTGACCTCGCCCTCGAAGGTCCGGTCCGGGAAGGTATCCACGGTGAGGCGCACCGGCATGCCCACCCGCACCCGGCCCAGGCTCTGCTGCGGCAGGTCGAAGTCGGCGTGCAGGGGCTCCAGCGCCTGGATGGTCACCAGGTCCTGGCCGGGGGAAACGAACTGACCGCGGTCCACGTTGCGGATCCCCAGCACCCCGGCGAAGGGGGCCCGGATGTGCTTCTTGGCGATGGCCTCGCGTTGCCCCTGGATCTGCGCCTCCAGGGTCTTCAGCTCGGCGGCGGCCTCGTCCACCGCCTCCTGGGAGGTCTGATCCTGCTCCACCAACCTCCGTTGGCGACGCAGTCGGGCCTCGGCCAGCTCGCGGCGGGCCCGCAGGCGCTCCAGCTCGGCCTCCTCGGTGGCGGTGCTCTGGGCCACCAGGAGATCGCCCTCGTCCACCTCCTGGCCCGATTCGAAGGGGATCTCCGCCACCCGGCCGTCCAGCTCCGGGCTCACCGCCACCCCGCTCTCCGCCCGCAGGCTCGCCACCGCCTTCAGCTCCGGCTGCCAGGTCTCGGCCTCCGCCTCCGCCGTGGTAACCGTTACCGGAGGCTCCTCCTTGGAAGCCATCATCTGCTGCATGAGCATGCCCTGGTAGTACTTCCAGCCGAAGATGCCCCCGAAGACGACGGCGAGGGCAAGCACCATAAGGATCATGCGCTTGATCATGGCTCGGGGTTCCCTTGCAAGAGCACGCGGATAACGGGGGTCGGGCTTCGGATCGCGGCTGACCGGTCGGTCAGCACGGAGGCCTGAGCATGGACCAGCAGGGGGCCAGCGTCAAGAAGGCCCGGGACAGGCGCGGACGGAACGTTATAATCCGGCGAGCCCGACCAAACCGGAAGAGGGAGCCCATGACCCCGCAAGCGGAAGCGGCCGGCGGCGAGCTACCCAGGCCGAGCCCGTTCATGGCCCTGCTGCCCCTGGTAGCGACCATGGTCCTCATGCTGGTGCAGCTCGCCGTTTTCGAGGAGTTCGCCCCTCAGATCCCCCTGGCCCTGGGCATCGCCTTCACCGGTCTGCTCGCCTGGACCTGGGGCTATCGCTGGCGGGACATGGAGACCGGGCTCTACCACGTGGTCCACGTGGGACTGCCGTCGGTAGCCATCCTCATGACCGTGGGCATGATCATCGGCACCTGGATCCTGTCCGGCACCGTGCCCCTGCTCATCTACTACGGGCTGCAGCTCATCACCCCGCAGTACTTCCTGCTCGCCGCCATGCTCCTGCCCGCGGTGGTCTCGGTGGCCATCGGCACCTCCTGGGGGACGGTGGGCACGGTGGGCCTGGCCCTGGTGGGCATCGGCGAGGGCCTGGGCATCCCCGCCCACCTCACCGGCGGCGCCATCGTCTCCGGGGCCTTCTTCGGCGACAAGATGTCGCCCCTATCGGACACCACCAACCTCGCCCCGGCCGTAACCTCCACCGACCTGTTCAGCCACATCCGCAACATGATGGCCACGGCGATCCCCGCCATGCTCGCCGCGGCGGCCCTCTTCTGGCTCCTGGGGCGGGGCTACGCCGACCAGACCCTGCACGCCGAGCGCGTGGAGGCCATCATGGCCGCCCTGGAGGGGCAGTTCGCCTTCCACCCCCTGCTTCTGCTCCCGGCGCTCCTGGTGCTGGTGCTGGCGGTGCGGCGCTTCCCCGCCCTGCCCACCCTGTTCCTCGGCGTCCTCGCCGGGGCGGTCACCGCCTACTTCGCCCAGGGGGCCAGCGTCCCGGAGATCTCCGCCGCCATGCAGGACGGCTTCTCGAGCGCCACCGGGGTGGAGGCGGTGGACGAGCTGCTGTCCAAGGGGGGCATCCAGTCCATGATGTGGACCATCTCCCTGGTGCTCATCGCCCTCGGCTTCGGCGGCATCCTGGAGCAGACCCGCTGCCTGGAGGTGCTCCTCAACGCCATCGTCCGGCGCGTGCGCGGGCGCCTGTCGCTGGTGGCGGCCAGCACCGGCGGCTCGGTGGGCACCAACCTGATCACCGGCGATCCCTACCTGGCGGTGGCCCTGCCCGGGCGCATGTTCGGGCCGGTCTACCGGGGACGGGGGCTGTCCATGCTCAACCTGTCGCGCTCCATCGAGGAGGGCGGCACCCTGATCAACCCGCTGGTGCCGTGGAGCGCCGGCGGCGCCTTCACCGCCGGCGCCCTGGGCATCCCCACCCTGGCCTACGCGCCCTTCGCCGTGGCCTGCTGGCTGTCCCCGCTGATCGGCCTGCTGTACGCCGGGCTGGGCTGGTTCTCCCCCCGCGCCTCGGTCGCGGAGCTCGACCGCTGGCAGGCCGAGGGCGAGCCCGTCCTGATGGCGGGCGAGCTGGTCAGCGCGGCACAGCTCGATCCCGAGGAGCTGGAGCGGGACTTCGATTCCTATCGCCGGCGCTGACCCCGGCCCGGGAGAACGCGAAGTGGGCGGTCACCGGCAGGTGGTCGGAGGCCCCCCGGGCGTGGGATGTGTGCCAGGCGCGCACGTCCTCCAGCCCCTCCCGGGGGTGGGCCCAGATGCGGTCCAGGGCCAGGAGGGGCAAGGCCGCCGGGAAGCTCGCGGGGCCGGGGGACCGGCCGAACACCCGGTGCAGCAGCCGCAGGGAACGCGCCCAGGGCAGCCATTCGTTGAGGTCGCCCAGGAGCACGGTGGGCTCCGACGGGACCCCGCCGAGGTGCTCCAGGAGCCAGCGCACCTGCCGCAGGCGCTCGCCGGGGTACAGGCCAAGATGGGTGGCCACCACCCGCAGGGGCGTACCGTGCACCTGCAGCTCCAGCTCCAGGGCGCCGCGCGGCTCCCGGCGGTAGATGCTCAGGTCCACATGGCGCACCGCGCTCACGGGGTGGGCGGACAGGACCACGTTGCCGAAGTGGTAGTCGTAGCGCGTGTGGGTGGGGCCGACCACCGCCGTGTAGCCGGAGGTCTCCGCCAGGTAGTCCATCTCGTGGACCCAGGGCAGATGGCCCTGGCGGGTATCCACCTCCTGGAGGGCCAAGACCCCCGCCCCCAGGTTGCGGATCACCGCGGCGATGCGCCCGGGGTCCCGCCGGCGGTCCCGGCCCACGCCCTTGTGGATGTTGTAGGTAGCCACGCGCAGCCCGACACGGTCGTCCCCCCGCTCTCCCCCCTCAGCCAAGGGTTGCCCCCCCTTCCCCGGAGCGGGCCGCGCGGCCACGCATCCAGCGACGCACCAGCAGCGTGCCCGCCACCACTCCGGCCGTGACGCTCGCCAGGACGCCGATCCCGGTCCAGTTGGGGTCGACGAGCACCGCCAGGAGGCTGTCGGCGAACACCGAGATGGCCAGCGTCCCCGGGATCATGCCGATGGCCGAGCCCCAGAAGTAACTGCGGAAGCGGATGTGCACCGCCCCCGCCACCAGGTTGACGATGACGAAGGGCGCCACGGGAAGCACCCGCAGGGTGGCCACACCGAGGACGCCGCGGTCGGCCAGCCACTGGCTGATGCGGTTGAGGCGGGCCCCGGCCAGGTTGGCCACAGACTGCCGGCCGAGCGCGGCCCCCAGCCCGTAGGTGAGCACGGCGGTGAGCAGGGCGGCCACCATGGCGTAGGCGAACCCCAGCCAGGGGCCGAAGGCGATGGCCGTTCCCACGATCATCACCGCCAGGGGAAGGGTCAGCAGGGACGCCACCACGTACACCCCGATCACCACCGGCAAGGCCAGGGGGCTGTAGCGGATGGACTCCAGCCAGCGGGCCACCCGCTCCGCCTGGAACCACTCCTCCAGGGGGGTCACCTGCCAGAGAATGGCGAGGATCACCAAACCCAGCAGCAGGCCCGAAAAAAGCAAAGCCTGGCGCCGACCGGTCTTGCGGTCCTCGGGCGGCACGTAGACCTCCACGAACTCGTCGGGATCCACGGGCCGCTCGGGGTCGATGACCGCCGCATCGGGCAGCAGGCGCTCCGAGGAAGGGCTCACCGTGCCGTCCAAAGGCCGCAGGCTCCGGCCTTCCCCGGTACGCAGGCTTTCCACCGCGGCCCCCGGCGAGGCGGCCTCCTCCAGGGCCCGAACCACCTCCGCCTCGCTTACCCCCAGGTGCTCGGCGAGCAGGCGGTTGCGGGCCCCGGCGATGAACGCCCGCACCTCGGTGTCGCCCGGCCCCGCCTCCAGGGCCAGATCGCACTCGGTGTCCAGCCCCATGGAGCGGTTGCTCATGTTGGCCGACCCCGCCCGGATGAGCCGGTCGTCCACCACCAGCACCTTGGAGTGGACGCTTACCCAGTCCGGCTCCAGACCGGGGATATGGGGATAGTAGACCCGCAGGCGGCCGTGGCCGTCCGCCGCCCGCAGGCGCCGCAGCAGCCGGCTGCGCAGGACGTCCATGGTCTGCCGCTCCAGCCAGCCGTCCTTGCGCAGGGGCAGGACGATGACCACGTCGGGGCCGTCGGCCTCCCCCAGGCGCGCCTCCAGGGCCTCGCCCACCGCGTGGCTGGTGAAGTATTGGTTCTCGATGTAGAGGAAGCGCTCGGCGGCGGCGATGGCGTCCCGGTGCAGGGCCTCGATCTCCCGGGCCTCGGGCCGGTCGCCGTAGGCGGGCTGGGTGCGCGCGATGCCCACCCGCACCCCCCGCAGGTCCGGCTCCACCCCCGCCGGCCAGGGATCGGCCTCCGTCGGCGGCACCGCCCGGCTGCGCCCCCCGGCCCGGACCCAGCGGTCCCGGCACAGCGCCCCGAGGGCGCGGGCGGCCTCGCCGTCCACCACCCACTGCACGTCGTGGAAGGGCGGATACGGATTGCCTTCCGGGTCGGTGCGGACCGGATCCCCGGGCCGGTGGGCGGAGGTATCCCAGCGCCACTTGCTCAGGTCGAACCCGCCGGCGTAGGCCACGGCGTCGTCCACCGCCACCACCTTCTGGTGGTGGCAGGCCCCCACGGGATGGGCGCCGTCCATGCGGAAGTGGACCCGGCGGTGGGTGCGCCAGCCCAGGTGCATGCTGGGGAAGGGCTCCCGCTCCAGGGCGTAGATCATGGCGTAGTCCCAGAGCAGGACATGGATGTGGAGGTCCTCGCGCCGCTCGCAGAGGGCGTCCAGGAAGCGCGCCAGGGTGGGGGGCAGGCCGTCGGGTACCGGGCCCCGATCCAGGCGCAGCCGGCCGTCGATGTCCCAGGCCAGGACCCAGGCGGCATAACGCGCCCGGGCCAGGCTGTCCACCACGGCGGGGTAGTAGCGCTGGCCGTCCACCAGGAGGGCCAGCCGGTCCGCCCGGCACAGGCGCCAGCAGTTGCGGCCCTCGCGCAGGATGGGTGATCGGGGTGCGCTCATGGGTCGGGATCGACCTCCTTCCCCTCACCCTGCCCCATTGGCGGAGGCGCTTCCACACCACCGGAAGGCACCCGCTCCAGCGCCCGCCTGCCCACGGGGGCCGTGCCGGGTCAGGCCCGGTCCAGGCGGGCAAGGGCCAGCAGCACCAGCAGGGCGCCGAGCAGAAGCAGCTCCGGGCCGAACAGCCACAGCGCCAGGGGCACCGCCAGGTAGTAGGCGCGCATGCCGAGGGTGTAGTGGAGGCCGCCACGATTCAGGCCGCGGGCCACCCCCTCCGGAGACAGTCCGGGATCCCGCTCCGGGGGCAGGGCCAGCTGGTAGCCGGCGTGGTTGTAGTAGCGGATGGCGAGGGTGAAGTTGAAGAAGGCGAACAGGAAGACCCCCGCCAGCACCATGAGCTTGACCAGGGTGAGGCGCGGGGTGGCCCCCTCCAGGAAGGTGAGCAGCCGGGAGACCTCCACGGCCCGCTCGCTGGTGGCGGCGATGCTCAGGATGCCGAGGGCGAGGAGCATGGCCGTGGAGGCGAGGAAGGTGGCGGCCATGGTCCAGTTGCGAAGAGTCTGCACGGCCAGGATGTCGCGACGCTCCGCCATCACCATCTCCACCCAGCGCTCCCGGACGCGGTCCGCCAGCCCGAGGCCGGTGGCCTCGGGGTGCCGCCGCAAACGGCGGAGCAGGCGCAGGTGGTAGGCGACCAGCAGCAGGAAGGCGAGCGCGGCCAAGCCCCCTTCAAGGAGCAGGCTGGTGGTCATGGGAAGGGCCTTTCGGTCCGGGCGGCCGGAAGAGCCGGATCATTCCCTTCGGTCGCGGCGGTCCAGCCGGTGCAGCAGGCAAAGCCCCGCCGCCACCAGCAGCGGGACGAGCAGGACCCCCAGAGCGGAGAGCTGGATGCCGTCGGTGATGGGGAGCATGCGGGCCTTCTCCGCCGGGGCGGCTAGCCGGTTTGCGCGGCCTGCCCCACCGCGGGGTCCCGGAGCGAGACCCCGACCGGCTCCCCCTTCTTCCTGGCCTCCATCATCGCCTGATAGGCGCTCTGGAGCAGGGAGTCCTCATTGTCCCCATGGTGCGGATAGTAGACGGTGCCGATATGGGGGTGAACGGGGACCTGAACGCCGTCCACGGTGAAGGGGGCCTCCAGGGTGTCCCGGATCCGGGCCACCGCCTCGTTGGCCTCCGCCGGGCTTTGCAGCTTGGTCAGGAGGATAACGAAGTCCGCTCCGCCGGGCCGGGCGAGGGTGTCGGGGTCGTCGATGGTCCGCTCCAGGCGGTGGGCGATCTCCTTCAGGATCCGGTCCCCGTTGTAGTACCCCACCATGTCGTTGGTCTCCTTGAAGCCCTCGAACCCGACCCGGACCACCGCCAGGGGGGTGTCCTCGTACCGGGCGTTGCGGATGGCCTGGTCCAGCCGATCCAGCAGGAGGAGCCAATTGGGCAGGCCGGTGAGCACATCGTTGGTCACGCTGGAGCGAACCTCCCGCTCCAGGGCCTCGTTCTTGGCCTGGAGCTGGGAGGTATGGTCCATCACCATCGCCCCCGCCTCGAACGCCATCAAGGCGCTCACGTACTGGCCCCAGAAGGCGAAGACGAAGGGCATTGCGTCCAGGAACCACAGGGACGGATTGTCCTGCTGGGCCTTGAGGAGCGCGGGCGGATAGAGGGTGCCCTGATCGAGATAGGCCAACAGGGCGGTGGCCATCAGGACGGCGCCGACCCCGATGGCCATCCCGATCCAGGCATGCTTGCTGGCCCGGCGCTTCAGGAGCCTGGCGTTCTGGCGGAAGGCTTGAAAGGAATTCCCTTTGTGGGGGGCCTCTGCGGTCGTCAAGGGATCCTCCGATTGGTTCGCTGCTTTCGCCGCCCGGCGGGCGGTTTCCCGAACGGGGCGAGCCAATCTGGGGGAATGATCCGCGACCTCGGCCGAGCCTGCTCATCCCAGAGACGGCTCACCCCCCCGCGAAGCCCGGAGCAATTCCCGTGCCGCCGCGGAAGAGCCGTTCAAGCGGCCTCCGGGCGCGGCAACGCCCCGGAGGGGCGACATTCCCCGGAGGGGCTTACCAAATTTGTCACCTATTCCCCCCCGGGGTCCGATCCTCGCGGAGATCCGCCGCCCCGGTGGACCCGCGAGCGGGTCGCCATGGACGACGCCCCCGGACAATCTCTTTACCTCCCACAGCTAAGCGGCGGGCAGGCACACCAGGAAGGTGGCCCCCTGCCCTTCCCCCGGGCTCCGGGCCTCCACCCGCCCTTCGTGCAGCTCCACCAGCCGGCGGACCAGGGAGAGCCCCAGACCCAGGCCCCCGGAATTCGGATCCTGGTAGGGCTTCTGGCCGACGTCGTCGAAGATCCCGGACAAATGCTCGGGCGGGATTCCCTTGCCCGTGTCGCTGACGAAGAGCACCACCCACTCCCCTTCCCGGGTCCCGGACAGGCGAATGGTTCCCCCGGCGGGGGTGAACTTGCAGGCGTTGCGGAGGAGGTTGCTCAGGATCTGCTCCAGGCGGGTGGGGTCGGCAAAGGTGGTCAGGGGGAATTCGGGCAGCTCCACCTGCAGCCCCTGCTGCTGCTCCTCGAGCCGGGGGGAAACGGCATCCAGGGCCTGACGGGCAATCTCCCGGGCGTCCACCTCGGTCTTGCGGAGGATGAGGCGGCCCTGCTTGACCCGGCTCAGATCCAGCAGCTCCTCCACCATGCGGGCGAGGTGGTGGCTCTGCTGGCGGATGATCAGCACCGCCTCCCGGATCCGCTCGGCATCGAGCTGGTCCCAGTAGTTCAGCAGGTGCTCGCTCAGGGAGGTGATGGGGGTCAGGGGGTTGGAAAGCTCGTGGCCGAGCAGGGACAGGAACTCGTCCTTGCGCCGTTCCCCCTCCAGGAGCGCCTCCTCGTCCTGCTTGCTCTCGGTGATGTCGATCAGGGCGCTGCGATAGCGCAGCTGGTCCGGATCCGCGCCCGCCTCGGGGACCGTTTCCACCCGCACCACCCGCCGCTGGTCGCCGGCGGGGGCCAGGACCAGCTCGGTGGCCTGCCGCCCGCCCTCCCGGGCCAGGGCCCGCCGGTGGAGGAACCAGGCATCCTGGGAATCGGCGGCGATGTATTCCGAAAAAGGGCGTTCTTCCACCACACCCCGGCTGACGCCCAGCAGCTCCGTGGCCTGCCAGTTGGCCTCCAGGATGTGGCCGTGGTTGTCCAGGATGAGGTAGCCCACCGGGGCTTGCTGGAAGAGATCCCGGTAGCGGTCCCGGGCGCGCTCCAGGGCCTCCCGGATCTCCTGGAGCTCCTCGTTCTGGATGGCCAGCTCCTCCTGGTGGACCTGGAGCTCCTCCACCAGCGCCTGGGTGTCCTCCAGCGACATCACGGAGACGTCGGTTCCCCGCGCCCCCAGACGCTCGCGCGCCCGCTGTCGCAGGCTGTTCCCCTTATCGGAGGGAGATTCCTCATCGGCCATTGGGCCCTCCTTCCCCTCTAGGGGTGGGCCGTGTCCGGCGTCGCCATGGTGAGCAGGATCAGCTCGGGCTCGCCCGTTTCCCGCTGGAGCTGCCGGGCATTCAGCCAAAGGCGGCTGGGCCCCCGGCTCCCGAAATCGGCCGTCATCTCGAAATCCTGAAAGCTGGTCTCGGTGGGCAGCACCTCCTCGAGCAGGGAGCGCAGCTCGGGGTGGTCCCACTGCCCGGAGCCCAGCTGGAAGAGGGTCCGGTCCACCACCTCTTGGGGCTTGAAGCCGAACACCCGATAGAAGCCATCGTTGGCGTACTGAACCCGGAATTCGGGATCCAGCACCAGCAGCGGCTCCCGCACGGTCTGCACGATGGCGCGGAAATAGGCCTCCTTGAACTCCATGCGCTTGGCGGACTGGATGTCCTGAAAGGTGCAAACCAGCCCGCCGATCTGGTTCTGGGTGGTCCGGTAGGGCCGCAGCCGCACCAGGTACCAGTGGCCGGAGGCGCTCTGCACCTCCACCTCCTTGGGGGTAAGGGTGCTCAGGACCTCCTCGGCGTCCTCGGTCAACGCCTCGTACTGGAGCTCTGAGGTCAGCTCGTGGATGGGCCGCCCCGCGTCCATGGGCCGCAGGGAGATCAGCCGGCGCGCCGCCTCCGTGAACCGCTTGATCTGCAGGTCCTCGTCCAGGAACACGATGGCCAGCTCCGTGCTGTCCAGGAGGTTTTTCAGGTCGTCGTTGACGCCGGAGAGCTCTTGGACGCGCGACTCGAGCTCGGCGTTGACGCTGCGCAGCTCCTCGTTGAGGGACTCCACCTCCTCCTTGGAGACCTCGAGCTCCTCGTTGCTGCTCTGCAGCTCCTCGTTCATGGACTGGAGCTCCTCATTGAGGGACTGGAGCTCCTCATTGGAGCCCTGCAGCTCCTCCACCGTCACCTGCTTGTCCTGCCACGCCGCTTCCAGCTCCCGCTTCAGCTCGATGACCCGGTTCTCCGGCTCCCCCTCGGCCGGTTCGGGAGCCTGCTCCGACCCTTCCTCCGGACCTTCGGCCTGTGCGACGCCCGGGGTCCGGAACGTCACCAGGCGGAACCCCCGCAGGGCGCGGGGGTGCCGAACCATCCGGACCTCCAGCTGAACCACCTCGGACTCCCCGTCCGTAGGCAGGTGGACGGGCCGCCGCACCTCCTCCCCGCTCGTGCCTGCGATCTCGCGCAGGGCCTTGCTCAGGGGGCCCCGCAGCCCGGGACGCGCCATCTCCAGGAGCTGGTTCTGGGCGGGGCCGTGGGCAGGCTCCAGGAACCGGCCTGTACGACCATGGAAGAACAGGGCCTCCCCGCGGTCGTTCACCAGCACGCTCGGCGGACCGAACTGATTGGCCAAGAGCTGTTCCATATTCCGGGCCAGGTCCGCGGAGGGCTCCGCTTCTCCCTGCCCCTCCGCGGGCCCGGGGCGCACGCCGCGCGGGGCCTCCGGCCTTCTGCCCGGCATCCTGGGAAGCGGGTGCCCCTGCTCATCGAGCTGGGCCCGATAGATCCGCCAGCGCTTGTTCTGGACCGCGAAGACCCCACTGAACTTGTCCACCGACTCCGAGGCCCCCAGGAACAGGAGCCCCCGGGGCCGGAGCGCGTACCGGAACAGGGGCAGGAGCTGCCTTTGCAGGTCCCGCTCCAGATAGATCAAGAGATTGCGGCAGGTGATCAGGTCCAGGCGGGTGAACGGCGGATCACGCAGGGCGTTGTGCTCGGCGAACACCACCATGTCCCGGAGCTCCTTGTTGACCCGGTAGGTGTCCTGCTCGGCGACGAAATACCGGGCCAGCCGTTCCTCGGTGACGTCCTCGGCGATCCCGGCCGGATACTGCCCCGCCCGGGCGGTCTCGATGGCCATGGTGTCCACGTCGGTGGCGAAAATCTGCACCGAAGGGGCGTGCTCGAGACGCTCCAGGCATTCCGCAATGAGGATCGCCAGGGAATAGGCCTCCTCCCCGGTGGCGCATCCGATCACCCAGGCCCGGAACGCGCGCTCCTCGGCCACGGCCGCCCGGAGCCGCTCGGGGAGGAGGTCGTCGGCAAGGACCTCCCAGGCCTCCGGATCGCGGAAGAAGTTGGTGACGCTGATGATGACCTCCCGGAACAGGAGGTCCGTTTCGGCCGGATTGCGCCGCAGGTACTCCGCGTATTCTTCCGGGTCCTCGAGACGGTGCACGTGCATGCGCCGCTCGATGCGCCGCAGAAGGGTGCTTTGCTTGTAGCCGGAGAAATCGTTGCCGGTGCGCTCGCGCACCTGCTCCAGGATCCGGTCCAGGGTCTTCCAGGAAACCTCCAGCAGATCGCCGGCGGCCGGGGCCTTGCGGTGGATCAATCCCTGCAGATACGGGATCAGCGTGGCCCCCATGTCGCCCGGGGACAGCATGTAATCCACCAGGTTGGTGTCGATGGCGCTTTTGGGCATGCCCCCGAATTCCGCGGAATCGGGATCCTGCACCATCACCATCCCGCCCTCGGCCTTGACGGCCTTGATTCCCAGGGTGCCATCCGAACCCGTGCCGGAGAGCACCACCGCGGCGGCATGGCGCCCCCGGTCCGCCGCCAGGGAACGGAAGAAGGTATCCACC
The DNA here is from genome assembly GCF_046545655.1 of Thiohalorhabdus sp. Taxonomy (NCBI): domain Bacteria; kingdom Pseudomonadati; phylum Pseudomonadota; class Gammaproteobacteria; order Thiohalorhabdales; family Thiohalorhabdaceae; genus Thiohalorhabdus; species Thiohalorhabdus sp. The sequence continues at coordinate 28,843 of NZ_JBKGZG010000015.1, forward strand.
GCATGAGGGAGGGCCTTCCGGCGCCCGGAATCGGGGGCCGGACCATCCGGCTCCCGGGCACCCGTCTCCTTCCGCACAAGAACCCCGTCCGACAACCGCCACTCCCCCGCATCGGGAAGGGCGATGTAGACGTGGTCCGCCTGCAGGGGGGTATCCCCCTCGGCCTCCACCACCGGCAGAGCACAGCTCTGCCGGAGGATCTGGGGCAGCATGCTGCGGTGGCCCGATGGATGGTGGGTGACGATGACGAACGCCACGCCGGCCTGCTCGGGCAGGGCGGCAAGCAGCTCCTGCAGGGCCTTCAGGGAGCCCGCCGAGCCCCCGATGCCTACCACGGGAACGGAGCCGGCGGTGGGACTGGCCTCTTCGGGCGGAGACTGGCTCATGCCTTCATCCAGCCTGGTAAGGTATTCGGCCCATTGTCAGGCCCCATTTCCGATTGGTCTACCGGGGATTCGGGCCGTTCCCCCGCCCCCCGCATAAGGCCCTCTTGGCTTGAGCCTCCGATTCCATGGCTTCCCCGGGGCGGGGGGACCGGCACCTTTCCGGTGGCGGCCGGCCAAAGACAAAAAAGGGGTTTAGGCGAATGCCTAAACCCCTCAAGTACAGCGCTCCATATGGCGCGCGATGCAGGATTCGAACCTGCGACCTTCGGCTCCGGAGGCCGACGCTCTATCCAGCTGAGCTAATCGCGCTTGGTCAAGGGCGGAATACTACCCGGATTCCGGCCCGGCTGTCCAGCCATGGCGGGCTATTCCTCCTCGCTGACGCGGATGCGGCGGATGCCGGTGCAGGCGCCGGTCTCCTCGTCCACCTGCACCAGCACGGAGTTCAGCTCCGCCGGGCCGCTGGCGGCCTCGAAGCGCTCCGGCAGCTTGTGGACCATGCGCTTCAGGACGTTCTCCTTCTTGATGCCGATCACCGAGTCGAAGGTGCCGGTCATGCCCACGTCCGAGATGAAGCCGGTGTGGCCCTTGAGGATGCGCTCGTCGGCGGTGGGCACGTGGGTGTGGGTGCCCACCACCACGGAGGCGCGCCCCGCCAGGTGCCAGCCCATGGCCCACTTCTCGCTGGTGGTCTCGCAGTGCATGTCCACGAACACGGTCTTCACGTGGTCCGGCTTCTCGGCGAGGATCCGGTCGGCGGTCTGGAAGGGGCAGTCCACGGGGTCCATGAAGACCCGGCCCATGAGGTTGAGGATGCCCACCGGCTCGCCGGAGGCGCTCTCGTAGATGTACCAGCCCCGCCCCGGCGTCGTCGGGGGGTAGTTCTGCGGGCGCAGCAGCCGCCGCTGGCGGCCGATGTAGGGCTGGGTCTCCTTCTTGTCCCAGATGTGGTTGCCGGAGGTGATCACGTCGGCCTTGGCCAGGATCTCCTCCCCCATCTCCTCGGTGATGCCGAAGCCGCCGGCGGCGTTCTCGCCGTTGACGATCAGCAGGTCCACGTCCAGACGTTGCTTGAGGTGGTCGATTCGATCCCGGAAGATCCGGCGGCCGGGCTTGCCGAAGATGTCGCCCACAAAAAGGATATTCATCGTTGTTCCGCGTCCTGGTTCCAGAAAAAATCGCTACCGTCGGCCACCTGGGGCCGGCGGCCGTAGGAGCCCGCTTTAGCGGGCGATTGCCCGGCTACGCACTGGGGGCAAATTTCGATCGCGCCCGAAAAGTGCGCTCCCACAAACCGCCTACGTCTAGCACCCAAGGGACATTGTGGGAGCGGACCCCGGCCGCGACGCCCTTGGCGAAAGAAGCATGTCGCAGCCACTGGCTGCTCCCACAGAAGCCGGGCAAAGGTGCCCCTGGGGTCGAAACGGGCCGTTGCGGGAGCGGTCCGTGGCCGCGACGGCCCGCTGTGGGAGCGGTCACTGACCGCGACGCCGTTGGCAAAAGAAGCCTGTCGCGGCCACTGGCCGCTGCCACAAAAAACCCACATCCGTAGGAGCCCGCTGAAGCGGGCTCCTACATGGGACCGCACCCGGCCGCCAATGTCCCAGCATGCCCCCTAATGGGCCACCTCGGTGGCCCGGGTCTCGCGGATGACGGTGACCTTGATCTCGCCGGGGTAGGTGAGCTCGTCCTCGATCTCGTGGGCGATCTTGCGCGAGAGCAGGAACGCCCCCTGGTCGTCCATCTCGTCCTGGCGGGCGATCACCCGCAGCTCCCGCCCCGCCTGCAGGGCGTAGGCCTGGGCCACGCCCGGGAAGCGCCCGGCGATCGCCTCCAGCTCCTCCAGGCGCTTGATGTAGCTGGTCATCTGCTCCCGGCGCGCGCCCGGGCGGGCGGCGGACAGGGCGTCGGCGGCGTGGATCAGCGGCGTGTAGGGGGAGATGGCGTCCACGTCGAAGTGGTGGCCCTCGATGGCGTTGACCACCTCCGCCTTCTCCTTGTACTTGCGCCCCAGGTCGCCGCCAATGGCCGCGTGGCCGCCCTCGTGCTCGTGGTCCACCGCCTTGCCGATGTCGTGGAGCAGGCCGGCGCGGCGCGCCAGCACCGGGTCCAGACCCAGCTCGGCGGCCATGATGCCGGCGAAGTGGGCCACCTCGATGGAGTGGTGGAGCACGTTCTGGGTGTAGCTGGTGCGGAACTTGAGCTGGCCGACGATGTTCACCAGGTCCTCGGGGACCCCGTGGACGTCGGCGTCCATCAGGGCGTTCTCCCCGGCCTCCTTGACCTCGGCGTCCATGGCCTCCTGCTGCTTCTTCACCGCCTTCTCGATGCGCTCCGGGTGAATGCGGCCGTCCTCCACCAGCTCCTCCAGGACGCGCACGGCGATGGTGCGGCGCATGGGATTGAAGCAGGAGACCACCACCGCCCCGGGCGTGTCGTCGACGATGATGTCCACGCCCAGCTCGCGCTCCAGGGCGCGGATGTTGCGGCCCTCGCGGCCGATGATGCGGCCCTTCATCTCGTCGCCGGGGAGGGTGACCACCGACACCGTGCGCTCGGCCACGTACTCCCCGGCCCAGCGCTGGATGGCCGTGGCCATGACGTCGACGGCCTTGGCCTGGGCGCGCGCCTTGGCGTCGGCCTCCACCTCGCGGACGTAGCTCTCGGCCTCGCGGCGGGCGTCGTCCTTCAGCACGGCCACCAGCTCCTTGCGGGCGTCCTCCAGGCTGTAGCCGCTCACCTCCTCGAGGCGCTTCTTGCGCTCCTCCTCAAGCCGGTCCACCTCCCGGCCGCGCTCCTCCAGGTCCTTCTTCTCCTGCTCCAGGCGGTTCTCCCGCTCGACCAGGTGGGTCTCCTTCTCGTCGAGGGCCTCCAGCTTGCGGATGACCTTCTCCTCCCGCTCCCGGCTCTCGCGCTCGCGCTCGGTCACCTCCTCCAGGCGCTTTTTGGCCTCCGCCTCCCGGGCCTCGGCCCGCTCCTCGGCCTTGCGCTCCGCCTCCTCGCGGATCTCCTGCTCCCGCCGTAGGAGGTTGCGCTCCAGGTCCTCCTCCAGGCGCTGCCGCTCCTCGGCGAGCCGGTCCTCCAACGCCTGCCGGGACCGCCGGGAGCGTATATGCATCCCTGCGCCCGTCGGCACCGCCCCCAGGAGCAGGCCGACGGCCAGTCCGATCAAGGTTTCCACCGTGTATCCTCCGCATCATTGGTCACCAACCCGGCGGCGCGCGGCCGCCGGCACGACCTCCATCTCCGCATTCGTCGTCAACGAAAACTGCTCCACCCCGGGTACAGGCCCGCCTCGCTGGCGACCCCGTCCACCGGGATGTCCCACGGCTCCTCGGGGAGCCATTCCCGTTTCTGCAGCTCCAGGGCCAGGCCAAACACCCGCGGCCGCCGCCACAGCGTCAGGTGGCGGCGGTGGGCCAGGGTGCGATCGTAGAAGCCGCCGCCCATGCCGAGCCGGCCGCCTTCGGGGGTGAAGGCCACCAGGGGGGCGTAGATCACGTCGAGCCGTCGCGGCCCCACCCAGAAGGCGCGGGGCACCGCGGGCTCGGGGATGCCGAAGCGGTTGGGCAGCAGGGGGGTGTCGGGGGTGTAGGGGGCGAAGGCCAGCCGGCCCCCGAGCTTGGTGTCGATCACCGGCAGGAAGCAGCGCTTGCCCAGCTTCCGGGCGCGCTCCACCAGGTAGCGGGGATCCAGCTCCCCGTCGGCGGCCAGGTAGAAGGCCACCCGTTCGGCCCGGTGGAAGGCCCCCGTGCGGGCCACGAACCGAGCCGCCGCCTGGCTCTTGCGGCGCACCTCGCGGCGGGACAAGGCCCGGCGGGCCTTGCGCACCTCCGTGCGGATCCGCCGCTTCTTGGTGGCGCTCGATTCGTTATGCATAAAAACATCCCCCGCTGGTGCCGCTACGCCGCGTATTTGAACCCACGCTCAACAAGTGGGTGCCCCGTTAACGCTTCCGGAACCCGGCGTCCGGGCTCTCTTCCACGTCAAGTGAGGGCTCCCTGGGTTCAAAAGTGTTGGTTCAAGTTACGCTTCGGCTTTTGCGAACACCGCAGGGGATGTCAAATCGGCTATTCGGCTGTTCGGTCGGCGAGCCCGTCCTCGTCGTCGCTCTCCTCGTCCAACAGGCGCTGGACCGTCTCCAGCATCCGGGAAGTCCGGGCTCCTACCTCTTCCGCCTCCTCGCGTCGCCTGTCCTGTACCTCGAACAGCTCGTTGGCGATATTCAGCGCCGTCACCACGGCAACCCGGTCGGTACCCAGGGCGGCCCCGGAATCGCGCACCTCCCGCATCTTCTCGTCCACGAACCGGGCCAGCCGCTCCAGGCGATCCCGCTCGTTGGCCGGACACCGGACCGGATACTCCTTGCCCAGGATCACGACCGGTACGGTTTCGGTGCCGTCCTTTTTCATTCGCCGCCCGCGATCGCCCCGTCCACCCGGCGAAGGAGGGCCGCCAACCGCTCGCGCAGCCGGCCGCGCTCCGCCTCCAGGTCCTGGTTGCGCTGCCGCAGCCCGTCAACCTGCCGGCGGAGCGCCTCGCAAGACTCCAGCTCGCGGTTCAAGCGATCCCGTTCCGCCCGCAGGTCGTTGATCTCCGCCGCCAATCGGGCCAGCTCGGCCTCGAGCTGCGCCAGCCTATCACGCACGAACTCCCCTTACAGGAAACGGTGCTCGTCACATGCGGCCCTATTGTGGCCTATATGCAAGCGGCAATAAAGCGGACACTAATGATGTCCGCATCGTGGGACCGCACGGGCGGGAATTTAGTTCAGCAGGTTGCGCATCTGGTCGAGGCTGGCGGCGCCCAGGGCCTGGTTCTCCTCGGGGTCCTCGGCCTCCAGGCGGTCGAAGCGCAGCTCCTCGGCGGGGAGCTCGTCGAGGAACCGGGACGGCTCGCACTCCAGGGTCTCGCCGTAGCGCCGGCGGCTGCGCGCCCAGGAGAGCGTGAGGCCGTATTGTGCACGGGTGAGCCCCACATAGGCCAGCCGCCGCTCCTCCTCCAGCGAGCCCGCCTCCAGGCTGTTGCGGTGCGGCAGGATCTCCTCCTCCATGCCCACCAGGAAGACGTAGGGGAACTCCAGGCCCTTGGCGGTGTGCAGGGTCATCAGGTGCACGCCGTCGGCCTCCTCCGCCTCCTCCTGGCGGTCCAGGGCGGACAGCAGGGTGAGCCGCCGCACGAAGCCCCCCATGAGGTCGTCCTCGGTGTCCTCGTTGTCCTCGCGGAAGCGGTCCAGCCAGTTGAGCAGGTTGTCCACGTTCCCGGCGCGGCGCTCGGCGCCCTTGTCGCTCTCGGCGCGCTCGGCGAGGAAGTCCTTGTAGGCGATCTCCTCCACCAGGTCGCGGGCCGCCTGACCGGGATCGTCGCTGTCGCAGCGTTCGCCGTAGGTGTCGATGAGCCCGGCGAACTCCGCCAGCCCGGCCGCCGCCCGCTTGGGCAGCTGGTCGCGCAGGGCCGGGTCGCCGGCGGCGGCGCACAGGCTCAGCCCCGCCTCGCTGGCCAGCCCGGCGAGGCGCTCCAGGCTCTCCGCCCCCACCCCGCGCCGCGGGGTGTTCACCGCGCGCAGGAAGGCCATGTCGTCGTCGGGGTTGGCCAGCAGGCGCAGGTAGGCCACCACGTCGCGGATCTCGGCGCGGTCGAAGAAGGACATGCCGCCGTAGAGCTGGTAGGGAATGCCCTGGTCGCGCAGGGCGCGCTCCAGCTCGCGGGACTGGTGGTTGGAGCGGTAGAGGATGGCGTAGTCGCCGTAGCGGGTGGCGTTCTGGAAGCGGTGGCGCAGCAGCGCGGAGATCACCCGCTCCGCCTCGTGCTCGGCGTCCTTGGCCTCCAGCACCTGGATGGCCTCGCCGCCGCCGCGCTCCGACCACAGGCGCTTCTCGAACAGGTGCGGATTGTTGGCGATCAGGCAGTTGGCGGCGTTGAGGATGCGGCCGCTGCAGCGGTAGTTCTGCTCCAGCTTCACCACCTGCAGGGCCGGGTAGTCGCTCTGCAGGTGGTGGAGCAGCTCCGGCGAGGCGCCGCGCCAGGCGTAGATGGACTGGTCGTCGTCGCCCACCACGGTGAGGTTGCCGTCGTCCCCGGCCAGCTTGCGCATGAGGGCGTACTGGGCGCCGTTGATGTCCTGGAACTCGTCCACCAGCAGGTGGCGGCAGCGCTCCCGCCAGCGGTCGCCCACCTCCGGGTGCTCCTCGAACAGCCGCACCGGCAGATTGATCAGGTCGTCGAAGTCCACGGCGTTGTGGGCGTGCAGGGACTCCTGGTAGCGGGCGTAGACCCGCGCGGCGCGCAGGTCGTGGTCATTGGCGGCCTGCTCCAGGGCCGCCTCCGGCCCCACCAGGTCGTTCTTCCAGTCGGAGATGCGGGTGCGCACCTCGTCGGGCTGGGTGGCGCCGAAGTTGCCCGTCTCCTGCATGAGCCCCCGCACCAGGCCGATCTGGTCCTCGGTGTCGAAGATGGAGAAGGGCTCGCGGTAGCCGAGCCGCTTGATCTCCCGCTGCAGGATCTTCATGCCCAGGCGGTGGAAGGTGGACACGGTGAGGCCGCGCGCCGAGTCCCCCGCCAGGCGCTCGCGGACCCGGCCCTCCATCTCCTTGGCCGCCTTGTTGGTGAAGGTGACGGCGATGATGGAGCGCGCCGGCAGGCCCTCGGATTCGATCAGGTGGGCGATCTTGGCGGTGATCACGCGCGTCTTGCCCGAGCCCGCCCCGGCCAGCACCAGCAGGGGGCCGGTGGTGGTGCGCACGGCGCTGCGCTGCTGCGGATTGAGGCCTTCCATGCCCGCGTCAGTCCGGGGCGCCGATGCGGATCATGCGCTGCCACCACGATCCCTGGCCCTCCTCCCGGGCGGGGGCGAAGACCTCCGGATCCACGACGTAGCGGCTCAGCACCACCCACGGCGGGATGGGGTCGCCGCCCACGCGGCAGGCGTCCCCCGCCCGCTTGGGGTGGAACAGCTTGATCAGGCGGGGCTCCTCGGCGTCGTCCACGAAGGCCAGATTGCAGTAGTCCCCCTTCTTGAGCCGCCGCATCTCGCCGAGGCGCTCGCGCAGACGCGCCGCCGCCTCACCGGCGCCGAGCTTCTCCACCTCCGCCGCGGCCCCGGCCTCCGGCGAGACCGCGTACCAGGGCCCCTCCCCGGCCGCCACGCGGTCGGCCACCGCCTCCGCCTGCTCCCAGCGGATGCAGCCGGTGAAGCTGCCCCAATAGCGTTCCGCGAACTCGCTCATCCCGTGCCCCCTCGCACCGCCAAAGGGAGGATTGTAGCCGAGTCCCGCCGCTCCCGCGCAAGCGCCCCGTGTCCCCCCGCCCGGCTGGACACCGTGGCGGTCCCGGACTATGGTCCGAATTCAAAGGGTTAGCCCCAACCCTCCTCCGGGATTTCCCTTTCTGAAGGCCGACACGCGGGGAACACTCCCGCACCGCCTCCCGCTCCCCGGAGGCGCTGATTACCCAAAAGGGGCCCGGCCATGAGCCAGACCGACCGCATCTACCGGATCGACCGCCTCCTCCGCGAGCGGCGACGGCCCATTTCCCAGCGGCAGCTCGCCGAGGAGCTGGAGGTCTCCCCCGCCACCGTGAAGCGGGACATCGAGCACCTGCGCAACATGGGCGCCCCCATCCCGCCGGGCAACCGGACCGGCGGCTACTGGTACGACCCCGAGGCCCCCGCCTTCGAGCTGCCCGGCCTGTGGTTCAACGAATCCGAGCTGTACGCCCTGCTCGCCGCGGAGCGGCTCCTGGAGGCCGTGCAGCCGGGCGTCCTCCGCCCCCAGCTCGGCCGCCTGAAGGGGCGGGTCCGCGAGCTGCTGGGCGCCAGCGGCCACGAGGCCGCCACGGTCAGCCGGCGCATCCGCCTCCAGCCCATGGGCGCCCGCCCCACCGACCCCGACCTCTTCGGCGCCATCGCCGGCGCCGTCCTCGCCGGCCACCGCCTGAAGCTCGCCTACCACAGCCGCCACCGCGACGAGACCACCCACCGCCGGGTGCATCCCTACCGGCTCAACCACTACCGCGACAACTGGTACCTGCTGGCCTGGTGCGAGCGCGCCGGGGACTACCGGCTGTTCTCCCTGGACCGCGTGCGGACCGCCACGGACACCGGCGAGCCCGCCGCCCCCGCCGACGAGGACGCCGTGGACCGCCACCTGGGCGCCGCCTTCGGCATCTTCGCCGGCGAGGCCCGGGAGTGGGCCGTGCTGCGCTTCACCCCCGAGGCCGCCCGCTGGGCCGCCGAGGAGACCTGGCACCCGGACCAAGTGGGCTACTGGCGCGCCGACGGCTACGAGCTGCAGGTGCCCTACTCCGACGAGCGCGAGCTGGTGATGGAGATCCTCAAGTACGGGCCGGACTGCGAGGTGGTGGCGCCGGAGGGGCTGAGATCCAGAGTCACGCAACGCCTACAGGAAGCGGTAGAGATTTACGGGTTGCGACCAAAAGACTGATATCAGGGTCATCATGTGAGCCCGGACATAGGTTTTAATCCATCTGATAGCCCTTTAAGGTTAGGGAGAGGAGTTTGCACATGGACCGCATATCCCCAGTCGCGGTTGACCTCGGCGCCCGCTACAGCGGCGTCTTCATGGCTGACTTCAGCCCGGGCGAGGACCCGGCATCCGGGGCGCGCGAGGGCCGGGTCCTGCACGTCAACCCGGACAACTATGAGCTGATGCAGCGCAACCGTCGGCAGATGCGCCACATGCGCCGAAACCACAAGCGGCGCAAGCTGGCCAAGCGCCTGGCCCGGCTCATCCTGGAACAGCACTACGGCCTGGACCTTTTGGCGGACATCGGCGGGAACCAGCGGCTGGGAGACTTCATCAACGGCCTGCTCAACAGGCGGGGCTATACCTACGGCGTGGATGACGAGACCGATTCGGAAACCCAGTCCCGCCTGGGGCGTAGCAGCCGCACCCTGGTCCACGATCTGTTCCCGGAACTCGCGGCACCGGAATCCGGGGTGGAGTACCCCACGCTCGAACGGGTGCTGGCGGATCTAAGCGAGGATCCGGAGCAGGTCCGGGAGCTGGCCGAGGACGAACGGCTGAGCTACCCGAAAAAGGCGTCCCAGCTCTTCAAGAAGATCCCCGAGGATCTTTCGTCCCGCTACGAGGCCGAGAAGGAGGAACAGGCGGCCATCTACCAAGCTTTCCGGCAGGCGGTACAGGGCCTGGACAAGGCCCAGATAGAAGGCCACCACCCCCGGAAAAGCTACCTGGAGAACATCCGCCGGGATATCGCCGAGAAAGGGCGCCTTAACCCTCACCTGGAGGCCGCAGGCCTCACCCCGGCCCAGCTCTGGCACCTCCTCGGCCATATCAGCAACCTCCAGCTCCGGCCTCTTCGCTGGTACTTCGACGACCCGCGCATGAAGGAAGGCGTCTACTGGGACGAGGCCCGGCTGGCCCGCGTTTTCCGCCGCTGGCTCAAGGGATGGCGCCCCGCACGGGACAGCCAGGAGGCGAAAAACCGGCGCGAACTGCTCCGGGCCACCGGTGAGCGGGTCCTAGAGGTTTGGCTGAGCCACCATCCTGAGAAAACCATCCCGCCCTACGAGAACCAGAACAACCGGCGGCCGCCGGAGTGCATGAGCCTGTTATGCGACCCCGCAAGGCTGGACGAGGCGCTGCCCCTCTGGGAGACCATCGCCGCCAAGCTGGAGCGGGCCCGTCCGGAGCTGGCCGAATCCCTCCATGAGAAGGGCCCCCGGGAGCGCAACGCGCGCCTCCTCCAGCGCGCCCTAGACCGGACCCGGGAATCGGACCCCTATCTGCTGTTCAGCTTGGCCCACGCGGAGGGATCCCTCAGCAATCCGCAACAGGAGGCACGGGATACTCTGGCCCGCCACATTGGAAGGCAGCACGTCGAAGGCCTCCTGGAGCTGGCGCGGCGCTACTACGACGAATCCCGCCAAGCCCGGGAGGGGTATTGGCCCGAGAGCCGCCCCGTAAATTTACTCCGCCGTTGCGGCAAGCACCCGCCGCACAAGGCCAATCAACTAGGGGTTCTGCTCGGCCAAATCCTGCGCATGCCCTCCACCGACCCGGACAGCGTGGCAGCCGCCATGGAAGAGAAGCTGGATAGCCGCTCCACCGTCCGCAGTGTCGCCGCCCGCGCGGCCGAAATGCAGAAGGAAAAGGGCAACGGGCTCAAGGCGATCTACGAGCAGTCGGCTCCCCGTCCCAAGAAGAAGCGATCCACGGATGAGAAGAAAGTCGTCACCCTCTTCGAGCAATCTCAGCGCGCAGCCGAAATCATCGGGGAGCATCTCGGCCACAACCCCGAAGCGGTGCGCCGCTACAGCAATCCCTTCAGCCTGGCCCAGCTCCACAACCTGCTGAGCGGTGACCTCCACGGTTTCTCCAAGACCTGCAAGACCTGCACGGCGGACAACGCAGGCCGCAACCTGAGCCCCGAAGAAGGAGAAGGAGATGCCGCCCTGGCGTTGCGCCTGCCTGCGGACAGCAACCGCCCCTTCGACGGCGTGGTGGACCGTGCCCTAACCCTGCAGGCCCGCATTCTGGCTCGGGCCAAGGCGGAACAGATCCGGGCTGCAGGGAGTGCCGAGGAGGAAATTTTCGTCCCGGTGCTCATCGAACAGAACCGGTTCGAGATGACGGCAGGCAAGGACGCCCTAAAAGGGAGACGGCCTACCGGAGAAACCCGCTCCACAGCCACCAAGAACGACCGGGTCAAGGAGGCCTCCGCGGGGGTCTGCCCCTACACCGGGGACCCCCTTGGCGAAGGCGGGGAAATCGACCACATCGTGCCGCAGTCGGGAACGCAAAAATTCCAGGGGACGGTTTTTCAGTCCGAAGCGAACCTCATCTATTGCAGCGCCCGCGGCAACCAAGCCAAGGGGGACCAGCTCTACACCCTGGATGACCTCCACTCGGACTACCTGAGTGCGCAGTTCGGCACCGATGACCGGAGAGTCGTCGCCGAGAACATCCGGGAAACCCTCCAGCCTTTTCTGCTTGAGACGCGCAGCTTCACCAGCCTCCACGACCTGGAGTCCGGGGCGCAGCGGGCCCTGCGCCATGGCCTGTTCCTCCCCGACCTCCGCGACGGACTTCTGCGGCTGCTGGCCAGCTACCACAAGGCCCGGGTCAACGGCACGCAGGGCTGGTTCGTCCGCCGCTTCGAGCGGGCCCTACGCGAGGAGCTGCCCGGCCGCGCCATCACCGTCCGCCCCTACCGGGTGCTGGCCGACGACATTCGCGCCCAGCGCCAGATCCTCGGCATGGTGCGGCCCGAGGTGGCCAAGCCGGAGGAGGGGCCCCAGCCCCTGGCAAGCCACGCTATCGACGCCCTGATGGCCTTAGTGGCGGGCCTGGAGCAGCCCAGGGTCAGCCTGGACCTGCACCTTCCCCCACCCCCGGACCACGAGCGGGGCGCCTGGATGGAGCGGTGGCTCCCGAAGCAAATCGCCGTGGACCGCATGGGGGCCCGGCCCATTTCCCGCAAGGCACCGGTCTCGGGCAAGCCGCTGTTGAAGAGCAATCACTTCGGTGAACGATTCCTGCCCGTGATTCTCGACGCCGAAGGAAGGCTTGGCTTCGGGTTCAGCCGGGGCAACGCCGCCTTTGTTCAAGGGGACGGCGCCCCCTGGTTTAACCTTCTGCGCCCGTTTCTAACCTTCGCGGGAGACACAGTGGAAGGGGACTTCCCCCGGTGGGCCACCGAAGCAGGGAGCCACCCACGGGGATATCTCTACTTCCCAGTGGACAGGGAAAAGGCCGTGAAGGCCCTAACCATGGTCAATCAACAACTCGGCCGCGGAGAAGAGCCATCGGCCGATGATCAAAACCGCGCACGGGGGCTGGAGGCCCTGCGCTATACCATCCGCAAACAGCCGGTTTCGACCTTTGTTAAAGATTCCCGCCGACCACAATTCAGGACCCGGGAGGCCCTGGAAAAAGACATCACCAAAAAGAGCCAAATCAAGGTGGAGCCCCAAACCTTCAGCGGCTTGCCCCGCGACTTGGCCCGCCCCGAAAAAACCGAAGTGGTCCTGCCCTTTCGTGCGGACTGGCTTGCCGTCCTGGATGACCCGGAGCTGGCTTCCGCCCTGGGCGGCGAGGCAAAGGAGTTCAACTGGAAGGGATTCCACGAGCGCCGTTTCCCCCGCAGCCGGCCCAACCGCCAGCACCAGGGGGTGCGCAAGGTCTTTTCCCTCCCCCTGCGGGATGACCCGTCCGGCGGGGTCCGGCTGCACCGAAAACATCCCGAAGGCCAGGATATAGCCCAGCTTGCCGAAACCGAAACTGGGCCTGGAAAAGGCCAGTTCGCCGGCTTCTGGGTGGACCCCAAGGGCAAATGGAACGCGCGCCCGTTGGACGAAATTCAACTAAGCACAGGCGCGACCCTTAGCCAAGCTTCCCCACGGCCTGCCGAGGTATCGCACGAGATTCTTCTCCACGAATGGCGGACCCTCCTTCCCAGATCCAGCCTAGGCGATTCGCGGGTTAGAGAGGTGCTGGCCGCGCCCACTGACAGTTCCCCACGGTTCCGGATACAGCTCACCACGGACTGGCCGCTTCTCAAGGAAATCCTTAGCCAGATGAATGTATCTTTGGAATCGCCCTTTGCCCTACCTCCCGCCCTGGAATTCCGAGGCCGGGGGAAAGATCTGCAAGCCGCATTGGGGGCCAAAACCGATGCCTGTCTGGCAAAGCTCCGAACGGATACCACGCCATCCCTGGCGGTTGTTGGCCTGGGGGATACGGTAACCGTGGAATACACCATCGCTGGAGACAGCCGGCTCAAGAGTTGGTATCTCCAGGGAGACCCCGTCTAGCCATGCACCTCAGCGTAGTGGAACGCGGCCATTTCGTGGGCCTCCGGGGATCGCGAGTTGTGGTGTCCGCCGACGGGGCGTCCTTAACCGAATGCCCCCTGAACCGCCTCAAGACCCTCACCATTGCCAGGGACGGGGTTGGGCTTTCCAGCAACCTTGTCACACAATGCGCCGCGCGAGGTATTCGTCTGTTTTTTCTTGATTTTCGCGGCCAGGTAGCCGCCGCCCTCAGCGGTCTTGATCAGCACGCCGTAGTGGGTGTTCGACGGGGCCAGTTCGAGACCCTTGCCGACGACCAACGGGCGGCCTTTTTGGCTAGCGCCTTCGCCCGGGGGAAGATTCACAACCAGCGCTCTGTCCTGCTCTATTTCGCCAAATACCACCGCCAAGCAGGTGATGCTCACCTGCGGCCAGCCGGAGCCAGGTTGCATCAGGCAACAGAAGAGGCAAAGCGGGCAACAAAGGCGGCTGACAACTGGCGAGAGCGCCTGATGGGTGTGGAAGGGGCCGCAGCCAGTAACTATTGGGCCGCCCTGGCCCGTACTTCCCTTCTAGGCGAAAAATTTTCGGGCCGGCACCACCGAGGCGCCGACGACGTTGCCAACCAAGCCCTTAACTACGGGTATGCGGTGCTAAGCTCCCGGGTTTGGTCTTGCATCAGCAACGCCGGGCTGGAGCCTTTCGCCGGCTTCCTACACACCGAGCGTGCCGGCAAACCCTCTCTTGTGCTCGACGTCATGGAGGAGTATCGGCCCTGGGTGGTGGACCGCTCATTGGCAAAGCTGCGGCGACTGCTAAACAGCAAAGACGGGCTGGATACCTCTTTGAAGCGCCGTCTTATCGCAGAAATCGACGGGACCCTGGCCCGGCGTTACCCCTATCAAGGCAAGCGGGTAACCCTGGAGAGCATCATGCAGCGACAGATTTACCGGCTAAGCGGCGCCCTCATAGGCGAGCGTCATTACAAGCCCTACCTGTTCCGGTGGTAGCGCAATGGACCCTCGATTCTTCCATGAAGTCATCGTCTGCTACGACGTGCGCGCCAACCGGAGCCGTCAGAAGCTATTTGAGGCTCTCAAGGACCTTGGCCTAGTTCCGGTACAGCGTTCCGTAATGTGGGGTATGCTCAACCGGGCGGAGAAAGGGGCGGTACTCCGACTGTTCCGTGAGCACCTGGACACCGATACCGATCGAGCCTTTCTGCTGGAGGGGGACCTTCGAGAGGCAGTAGGGAAATACGGTTTCGGCCACAGCCAGGAAGAGCTTGTGCCTCCGGGAGACGCCTACAGTGTTTGAAGATTCCATTCCCGTCGGCCTTCTCCGGCAGCACCTGTTCTGCCCCCGAATACCCTTCTATACAGAGGTTATGGGGCTGCGACCGGAATGGCCGCCTTGGGTGGACCAAGGCCTCGACTATCATCATAAGGAACGCAAGCGCGCCAGGGAACGCCTGGAACGGCGCTTCGGTAGGACGAAACCTGACTGGAGGCGGGATGTCTCAATAAAAAGTGTAAAGTGGAGCCTGCACGGGCGCCTGGACGGCGCCGCTATCACAGCAGCCGCCGTTTATCCTGTGGAGTTCAAACTGCGCTGGCAGCCAGCAAAGAAGGCGCATCGGGTCCAGATCACTGCATACGCCCTTTTGGCCGAGGAATATTGGAACCGACCGGCACCCGCAGGGTTTGTCCTGGGAGCGCAACGAAAAATTCGCCGAATATCCGTTGATGAAGAAGCCAGGGAGGAGGTTCTAAAAGAGCGGGACCAGCTCGTTGGAACCCTGAACAGCACCCGCAAGCCCGAGACGCCAGCCGCGGAAAGTCAATGCGCTCAGTGCGAGTTCTTCAACTTCTGCAACGACCGTAGCTAAAAAAGGCCGACCCCTATCGGCGCCGGCCTCAAAATCCAGGAAGAACCCGCCATGCAAATGCAGTTGGGCGAGCCAGAATCCTTCCCCTTGGTGATTTCAGGGTATCAACCCTGGGATAAGGTCTATCAGGATAGTAACCTCGGTTCGCAAAAACTGCAACCCAACTTCCCGAAAGAGATTTTCGACCCCTTGCCCCTGCCCGCCCTTCCCAAGCAACTGAAAAGAGGGAAAGGGATGGTGGGGGTTTCAGACCTTATCCCAGCCGGTTAACCACTGAAACCTTTATGCGCACCTCGTACTGCGCCCGGGAGCCGGTGTTTCAGACCTTATCCCAGCCGGTTAACCACTGAAACTCGGCGGTGTCGTCGTCCAGGCCCTCCTCAAGGGTGTTTCAGACCTTATCCCAGCCGGTTAACCACTGAAACAAACCTCTCGCCCCCCTTTTCCTTGCACACGAACGTTTCAGACCTTATCCCAGCCGGTTAACCACTGAAACCACCAGCCTGACGTTCGTGGACCCCGTCACCGGCCGTTTCAGACCTTATCCCAGCCGGTTAACCACTGAAACAACAGCATCCCGCCGACGCGGTGGAGGACGGGGAGCTGGGTTTCAGACCTTATCCCAGCCGGTTAACCACTGAAACGGCAGCCGTCCCAGGAGGAGATCGACCGCCGGACGGAGTTTCAGACCTTATCCCAGCCGGTTAACCACTGAAACGGTGCCTGGATATGGTCAATGGTCAGCTTGTATTGAGTTTCAGACCTTATCCCAGCCGGTTAACCACTGAAACACGACCGGGGCGGCCCCACCCACTACGGCATTACCGTTTCAGACCTTATCCCAGCCGGTTAACCACTGAAACTCGCCATGACCGGCGTGGCCACCGCCGCCACCGGCCGTTTCAGACCTTATCCCAGCCGGTTAACCACTGAAACTGACGCCATCATCGACGAGATCCTCGCCGCCGAGGGGTTTCAGACCTTATCCCAGCCGGTTAACCACTGAAACCACCAGCCGGTCCTTGGTGTTGCCGAGGTCCTGCGTTTCAGACCTTATCCCAGCCGG
>NZ_JBKGZG010000016.1:0-44727 GCF_046545655.1 Thiohalorhabdus sp.
CACCAGGGCCGTCTCCCCGGCGGTCACCCCCGCCCGGGGCACCCAGCGCATGGCCGCGCCGCCGATCCGGCGGACCGCCGTGCTGCCCCGCAGGACCACCGCAGTGGTGCCGGCGGCGCCGAAGGTCACCAGCCCCTTGAGGGTGGTGGGCACCTGCTCGTTCTGGCCCTCCGCCTGGGTGAGCTGGAGGCCGATGTGGGCGAGGTGCTGCTCCCAGTCGTCCCGGGGCACGTCGTGCTCGGCGGGGATGGCGCGGAGCTCGGTGCGCACATCGGCGAGGTAGGCCTGCAGGGTGTCGCGGGCGATGGCCTCCATGCGCATCTGGGTCTCCCCGGGCGGCATTACCCGGGTGGCGAAGGCGTCGCGGAAGTCGTCCATCATGGCCGCCTGGGCCTCCCGGCCCCCGACCCAGTCGGCGGCGAGGAAGCCCAGGGCCTTGAGGTCCCGCCACTGCTGGTTCCAGAAGCCGAAGTACCAGGGCAGGAAGTCCTCGTCCACCCGCCCCATGAGCTCGGCGTGCCAGGCGTCCAGCTCGCGCTGGGCCCGCTTTTCGGCGTCCCTACGGGCCTCCTCGAAGACGGTCCGTATCTCCGCGTCCACCGCCGACCAATCCACCGGCTCGGCCACCGTGAAGGTGCGCCCCTCCTCCATCCAGGCGAAGGGGGAGCGTTCCGCCCAGAAGGTGCGCTCCACGAAGAAGGCCGCTGCCAGCAGGACGAGCAGCAGGATGGCGCTCCACTTGGCGGCGCGCCACAGGCGGGCAAGGAAGTAGCGGTCGGGGTGCCGCGGGGGTTCCGGAGCGGGGGCCTCCACGGCGTGGCGGGTGCGGGCGGCGGGAGGCCGGGGCATGGGCAACTCCTTGACAGCGGACATCCACCTTTAGACAACAGCCCTGCCCGGGAAGTCAAGCCCCGGATGTCCGGACGGCAGGGGGCGCTGTCCGCCCACGGCGGGAGAGTACCGGAGGCGGGGCGTCGGCCGTATAGTGGGCGGCAGGGGAGCCCAATTCCTGCCGGGGGTCCGAGCATGCCCACCCTGCCCCTGCGGGAGGCGCTGCGCCAGGGCCGGGCGGTCCGGGCCCGGTTCGGCGGCCTCCGTTACATCCGCTTCAAGGACGACTTCCAGGGGGTGCCGCGCGGCACGGTGGTGGCCCGCGGGCGGACGGTGTGGGGGTACCCCCACATGGGCCGGCTGTTGTCCCTGGAGGCGGGCCTGGAGGAGCATTTCGCCGGTCCCTTCCAGGCCGAGGAGAAGATCGACGGCTACAACGTCCGCATCGCCCGCCTGGGCGGCCGGCCGGTGGCCCTGACCCGCGGTGGCCTGGTCTGCCCCTTCACCACCGACCGCCTCCCCGATCTGCTGCCCACCGCCATCCTCGACGCCGAGCCGGAGCGGGTGGTCTGCGGCGAGGTGGCCGGACCCGACAATCCCTACCTGGAGGCGAGCCCGCCCTGGATCGGCGCGGACGTGGCGCTGTTCGTCTTCGACCTCATGGGGATCAACCGTCCCGGCTTCGAGCCGCTGGCGGACAAGCACGCCGCGGTGGAGCGCTACGCCCTGCCCGCGGTCCCTTTCCGGGGCCGATTCCGGCCCGACGAGGCCGGCCGGGCGGGGCTTCGGGCCGTCTCGGACGCGGTGGAGGCGGAGGGGGGCGAGGGCGTGGTGCTCAAGGAGGAGGATCGACCCGACAAGCGGGTCAAGTACGTCACGGGCGGGGCCAACATCCGCGACATCGCCGTGGCGGCCGGCAACATGGCCGACCTGCCCGCCGACTATTTCTCCGACCGGGTGCAGCGGCTGGTGCTGTACCTTATGGACCAGGGCCGAGAGCGGACGGCGGAGCTGGACCGCGAGCTGGGGCGGGCCTTCCTCGACGGGCTGGAGGAGGCCGTGCGCCAGTTCCGGCGGGAGCGCCACGTGTCGTGCGTCTATCGCTGCCGGTTCCGGGAGCGGGCCAACGCCGAGGCCTTCCGCCGCCATCTGGCGGCCCTGAGCGACGCGGGCGTGCAGACCCGGATCCTGGGCCTGGAGCGCGAAGGGCGGGGCGGCTACTGGGTCCTGCGCTTCGAGCGCATCGCCCCGCGCATCACCGGCATCCTCGGCCACCTGTTCAGGGGCGGGATCTTCTACGACCCCTGAGCCTCTCCCCCGTCTATTCCCCGGCCAGCTTCTCCAGGATGCGGGCGAAGTAGCGGGGCTGGACCAGCTCCACGCCGGCGCGGTCCGCCCATTCGCGCAGGCCTTCGTCGGCGGACACCAGGATGCCGTCCAGCTCCAGGGCCAGCAGCAGCACGTCGGCGTCCTCCTTGCTGTCCAGGATGCCCCGGCGCAAGGCGTCGCGGTACTTGTCCCGGAGCCGCGTGATCACCGTATCCACCTTCTCGGTGGCCTCCGGACCCCGCCCCATGCGGGCGTGCTCCTCGGCGATGCGCAGGCCCCGGTCGATGCGGTTGCGCACCTCCTCGGTGAACTCATGGAGCAGCGCCCCGGGGATCATCACCTCGTACTTGCGCGGCGAGCGGATGCGGACCACCGTTTCGAACTCCGAGGCCAGCTCGTCCAGGTCGCGCAGGTGGCCGAGCTCCTCGTAGACGGAGCCCGGCATGAAGAACTCCGCCCCCGAGCGGCGGGCCAGGGCGAGGAACTCGTGCAGGGCGGTGTGCGGCTCGGCGGCGAACTGGGCGTAGATGTCGGGGTTGGTGAACACGCTAGTGTCGAGGACGAAGCGTTTCATGGCCGCCTCCTTGGGTCCCTTTGCCCACGCTAGCACGCCATGAGCACGAGCAAGGAGAACTCCGCCGCGGAACTAGGGGCGGTTGCGGAGCATGAGCTCCGCCGGGTGCGGCTGCAGGTACACCTGGCCCGCCACATAGGGATGGGGGTGGCGCCGGAAGTGGTGGTTGAACAGGGTAAGCGGCACCACAAGAGGCACGTAGCCCTGGCGGTAGGACTCCACCACCTCCAACAGCTCCGCCTTGTCGCCCGGGTCGAGGGGCTCCTTGAGGTAGCCCATGAGGTGGTAGAGCACGTTGGCGTGGCCCTTGCGGTCGGCGGGCCGGCGCAGGGCGGCCATGAGGGTGGCGAAATACTCCCGGGCGGTGGCGGCCAGGTCGCCCTGGCCCGCGGCCGCCACCATGCGTCCCAGCTCCCGGTAGGGCCCGTTGCCGTGGGCCATGACCAGCAGCTTGTGGCTGCTGTGGAAGTCCACCAGCTTGCCGGGGGTGAGTCCTTCCGCCTCCAGCGTCCGCCAGCGGTGGTGGACGAAGACCCGCTCGATGAAGTTCTCGCGCAGGGTGGGGTCGCCCAGGCGGCCCTCCTCTTCCACCGGCAGCTCCGGGCGCGCCTCCATGAGGGCCTCGGCGTAGGCCCCGTGGCCGTCCTTGCCCGCCGGCTGGCCCTCCGGGGTGTAGACCTTGACCCGCTCCATGCCGCAGGAGGGCGAGGCCCGCTTGAGGATGTAGCCGTGGATGTCCTCCAGCTCCCGGGCCATGCGGCGGCCGTAGGTGTGGAGGTCGTCGGTGACGTCCCGCTCCGGGTGCCGGGTGCCCACCACGCGGACCGGCTGGCCCTTTTCCCGGACCAGATGGATGGGCTCGCGGGGAACCCCCAGGCCAATGGCCATCTCCGGGCACACCGGCCTGAATTCGAAATATTCCGCCAGGGTGCCGGTGATGTAGGGGTCGCGCTTGTGCCCGGCGTCGTAGCGCACCTCCTCGCCGAGGAGGCAGCTGCTGATGCCCACGGGGATCCGGTGCTCGGGGAGATGGGCGGAGGCGTTCGGCGGCAAGGGGGGACCTCCAGGAGATGGACCGGCTTCCTGGTTCTCGGACAAGCCCCGTTGGGGTAGATTCCCCGGGCCGACCCCTAGTGTCCCGGCCTTACAGCTTGCTGGTGAAGATCTCCAGGCCCAGGTGGTAGCCCGAGTCCAGGGGGCGGCAGTGGGCCACCAGGCACTCGTAGGTGCGGGAGCGGCCGTCGGGCTCCACCACCACCACCCGCACCACGCTGTCCGGGGTAAGGGCCGTGTCCGTCTCCACGCCGAGGCCGAAGGGCGAGGTGTCCACCAGGGTGGCGTGGGTGGAGGTGTCGTCCTGCTGGAGGTAGGCGGTGCGCCCGGGGTCCGGCACCTGGCGGCTGGCCAGGCGCTGCTGGTTGCCGCGGGCCAGGAAGGTGAGGCGCAGGCCGGCGTTGTGCAGGTAGTGGGTGAGGGTGGTGGACAGGTCGCTGGCCCGGGCCGCCTCCACCAGGGCGTTGAAGCGCTCCACCAGCTCCTCGCCGTCCCCGAGGGCCGCGGGCTTTGGCGTTGGTGCGGGGAACCCGGGGTTGGCTTCCCCGGTGAGGTGCCCCTGGATCCGCACCGCCCGCTGCCGGACCGCCGCCAGCTGGCGGCACATGCGGGGATCGATCTCCGCGTTCCACGCCGCGTTTACCAGCCCGTCCATGCGGGACAGGAGGTCCCTGAAGTCCTGGATCTGGTCCTGCACGCCAACCCCTTCGTGACCGTAACCGTTTCGGCAAGCGGGAAATTTACCCATGGGGCGGTCCGGCGGACAAGCCGGCCGCAGAAGAACAGAAAGGATGCATCATTTTGGATCTGTTTGCCATCACCGAAGAATTGCGCGGGTCCGTTGATTCGCTGACGTTTTCGGAGTCGGTGGCCTATGTCTACAACCCGTTGGACTACGCCACCGAGCCCCACGGCCTCTACCTGGAGCGCTTCGGTCGGGGCCGGGGACGGGTGCTTCTGGTGGGCATGAACCCCGGGCCCTTCGGCATGGTGCAGACGGGCGTGCCCTTCGGGGACGTGGGCATGGTCCAGGACTGGATGGGGATCTTCGGCGCGGTGGGACGGCCGCCGCGGGAGCATCCCAAGCGGCCGGTGCAGGGCTTCGACTGCACCCGGCGGGAGGGCAGCGGACGCCGCCTGTGGGGCTGGGCGCGGGAGCGGTTCGGTCCCGCCGAGGCCTTCTTCGCGCGCTTCTACGTGGCCAACTACTGTCCGCTGGCCTTCTTCGAGGAATCCGGGGCCAACCGGACCCCGGACAAGCTGCCCAAGGCGGAGCGCGAGGCGCTGTTCGCGGTCTGCGACCGGGCCCTGGTGGCCACCGTGGACCTCCTGGAGCCGGAGCTGGTGGTGGGCATCGGCCGCTTCGCCGAACGGCGGGCCGTCGCAGCGCTGCAAGAGCGGGACGTACCGGTGGGGATGGTCCTTCACCCCAGCCCGGCCAGCCCCAAGGCCAACCAGGGCTGGGCGGAGCAGGCCGAGCGGGACCTGCGGGCGCTTGGAATCGCCCTCCCCTAGGGACCTGCGCCCCGGGGCGGGGTCAGCGGTGGGTGGCGAAGATCTCCAGCCCGATGTGGTAGTGGGCGTCCTGGGGCTCGCAGTAGACCACCAGGCATTCGTGCCGGCGCCGCCCGTCTTCGCCCTGGATGGTGAGATGGGCCACCGTATGCACCCCCACGGGGTTGCGGGCGATCACGCCCGCCCCGTAGGCGGAGCTGTCCACCACCTTCACCGTCTCGCTGCCCCCGTGCCACTCCAGTCCGGCCTCCTTGGGCTGGTCCTCGCGGTTGGCGATCCGTCGCCCCTCCTGCTGGCCGCGCAGGGAGAAGCGCATGCGGAGGCGGGACGTGTGCAGGTAGTGGGCCACCGCGGAGTGCAGCCCGGCACCCCGCGCGGCGTCCGTGAGCGCCCCGAACTGGTCGAGGAAGTCGTCCGTGTCCCGTACGCTCCGGGCCGCGGGCTCCACCTCGGGCTCGGTGTCGGCAGCCAGGCCGGACAGGTGATTGTGGATGCGCACCAGCCGCTCCCGGATCTTCTCCAGGAAGGCGACGGCCTCCTCCTCCACGCCGGCCTCCCGGCCGGCTTGCGCCAGGCCGTCCATGTGGCCGATTAGGTCCTCGAATCGTGTGATGCCGAGCGTGTTCAAGGCCGCTCCGAGCTGGCGTTGGGGGGTAGTGTCCCCTGGTGGACATTGGTGTCGTCGGGGAGGCCCCGGGCGTCACCCCCGCGAACCTTAGCCGGGAGCGGGCTCCTAGGCAAGCATGCCGCGAAACGGTGCGCCGGTTTCCCGTTACCCGAGGCGGTCCCGGACCAGCAGGTAGCCCCCCAGGGTCTTGGCGTCCGCCTCGCCGGCGCGCACGGCGGCCATCAGCTCCGCGCCGGTGAGCAGGACCGTCTCCAGGTCCTCGTCGTCGTCCTGGGCCGGCGGGTCGTCCAGGGGCTCCAGCTCCCGCGCCAGGTAGGCGTGGATGAGCTCGTCGGAGTAGCCGGGAGCCAGTGGGAAATCGCCCAGGAAGTCCCAGTGGTGGGCGCGGAAGCCGGTCTCCTCCTCCAGCTCGCGCCGGATGGTGCCCTCGGGCGCTTCCCCGGCCTCGACGGTGCCGGCGGGGAATTCGAGCAGCCACTCCCCCACCGGGAAGCGGTACTGGCGGACCAGCACGAAGCGCCCGTCGGCGGCCACGGGCACCGCCATGGCCCCTCCGGGGTGGCGGATGGTCTCCAGCTCGCCCTCCACGCCGTTGGGCAGGCGCAGGGTGGCCACCTCGAAACCGAACTTCCGTCCCTGGTAGGACAGGCGCCGAAACAGGCATTCCGGGTGCTGGGGCTTCCGGGGCATGGGGCCTCGCTGGGTTCAGGAAGGGTCGCCGGCCAGCAGCGCACCCTCCCCGATCCGGTCCAGGGTGGCGTCGAGGAAGGCGCAGAAAGGGGTGGCGCGGCCCGAGGCCCGGACCAGGGTCCCGTCCAGCAGGTCCAGGGCGCTGCCCAGCAGGAACAGCGCCCCCGCGGCGGGCAGGTGCCCCGCCGCCAGGAACCCCGCCGCGGCGGGGGTGAGCAGCAGGGAGGCCGCGGTTGCCTGATTGGGCGTTACCGGGGACCGGGCCAGGGCACGCGCCAGCGGACCCAGCAGCCGCTCGAGGCCGGCCTTGCCCTTCCCCCGCAGCCGTTCCACCGGGGGGAAGCGGGGCATGGGCGGTCTCCCGGGTCTGGGTCCCAGCTCAGAGGGTAGAAGATCCGCCCCATCGAGGCAATTGCCCGGCCCGCTCCGCCGCAGGAGGCCCCACGCTCAGTGCGGGCCGGCCTCGTGGGGCCAGAGGGTGCGGACCTCCTCCGGAAGCATGGCGCGCACCTCCTCGGCTTCCCCCGGGGTGATGTGGTGGTCGAGGACGGCGAACACCGCCCGCGCGGCGGTCTCCGGGTCGTCGTAGCCGATGCTTCGGAACTCCCGGCTGACCCGGTCCAGGAATTCCTCCCGGCTGCGGAATTTGTCGGGTTTGCCTTTGGGCTTGTAGCCCTCGAAGTAGATGCCCCGAACCAGCATGGGGAGCTGGGCGGCGAGGTCGAAGGCCTCGTTCACCTCCAGCCGGTCGCGAACGGGGTACAGGACCCCGCGCAGGGCGTGATAGGCCACTTGGCGGTCTTCCATGCCAAGCTCCTCGGCGATCTCCTTCAGCCAGCCCTCGGTCTCCTGCAGGGTCCGCTCCAGGGAGGGAACGGCGTATCCGGTCATGGCTCTGCTCCTTGGCCGCGCGGCGGCCGGTGGCGGAATGGAAACCCTTCTCCTACTTTGGAGAGCCGCTGAAGCCGGACGTTTCCCGCCCCGGAGGGATTCTCAGAGTGCCGTGGTAGGGGGGCGCCGACCGGCCCCCGAGGGTCCCAGCGGCGCCTTCAGGGACGGCGTTCCAGCGTAAGGAAGGTGCAGGCGTGGGGGTTGTCCGCGTCGGCGGGGTGCTCGAGGGCCTCCACCGTCCGCCATTCCGCCGGGTCGGGGTCCGGCAGGAAGGTGTCCCCCTCCGGCTCCGCGTGGACCCGGGTGAGGCGCAGCCGGTCGGCCCGGTCCCACAGGGCCCGGAAGATCTGTTCGCCCCCCACCACGAACAGCTCCGTCTCCCCCATCTCTCCGGCCCGGGCGATGCCCTCTTCCGGGGAGCCCACCGGGATCACCTCGGGGTGCTCCGGAAGGCGCCCGGGCTCCCCGGTGACCACGAGGAGGCGGCGTCCGGGGAGGGGGTTGGGCCGCTCCGCGCTCGGGCCCAGGGAGTCGAAGGTCTTGCGCCCCATGAGCAGGGCACGCCCCTTGGTGACCCGGGCGAAGTAGCGCATGTCCGCGGGCAGGTGCCAGGGCAGGCGGTTGTCCCGGCCGATCGCCCCGTTGTCCGCCGCCGCCACCAGGAGCGTGATGTCCATGGTCTTCCCTCCGCTTGGGCCGGTGGTGGAACGCCGGGATTCTACGGCCGGTGGCCGGTAAGGGCCACCCGGGGGCCTAGACGGCCACCGGCGCGGAGATCTTGCCGTGGCAGCGGTAGCCCTCCAGGAGGATGTCCTCCGAGCGGAAGGCGAACAGGTCGGTGACGTCCGGGTTCAGCCACAGGGTGGGCGCCGGCAGCGGCTCGCGGGCGAGCTGCTCGTCCACCGCGTCCAGGTGGTTGCGGTAGATGTGGGTGTCGCCGAAGGTGTGGATGAACTCCCCCGGGCGGTAGCCGGTTGCCTGCGCCACCATGTGGGTGAGCAGGGCGTAGGAGGCGATGTTGAAGGGCACCCCCAGGAACAGGTCGGCGGAGCGCTGGTAGAGCTGGCAGGACAGTCGGGGCGGGCCCTCCTCCGCCGGGGCCACGTAGAACTGGAACAGGACGTGGCAGGGGGCCAGGGCCATGCGGTCCAGCTCCGCCACGTTCCAGGCGGAGACCAGGTGGCGGCGGCTGTCCGGATTGCGCCGCAGGGCCTCCAGGACCTGCGCCATCTGGTCGATGTGGCCGCCGTCGGGCGTGGGCCAGGAGCGCCACTGGTGGCCGTAGACCGGGCCCAGCTCGCCGTCGGCGTCGGCCCACTCGTCCCAGATGTGGACCCCCTTCTCCTGGAGCTCGGCGGCGTTGGTGGAGCCGCGCAGGAACCACAGCAGCTCCTCCTTCACGCCGCGGAAGAACAGCTTCTTGGTGGTCACCGCCGGGAACCCCGCCTGCAGGTCGAAGCGAAGCTGGGCCCCGAACACGGAGTAGGTGCCCACCCCGGTGCGGTCTTCCTTGGCCACGCCGTGCTCGCGCACATGGCGCATGAGGTCCAGGTAGTTCTGCATGGCTCCTCCTCCCGTTGGCCGGACAGGATGCCATAAACCGGGTGTCCCCGTACCGGAACCCCCAGGGGCCGTTGGGTGGCTCAGGGACCCGCCTCGGGGTCCGGGGCCGCCGCGGGGAGGAGGTGCTCGGCAAGGAAGGCTTCCCACCCTTCCAGGTAGACGCGCTCGTTCTCCAGGAAGGCGGTGTTGTGGCCGCCGGCCAGCTCCAGGAAGCGCTTGGGCCCCGGGACCCGGTTCAGGACTGCGCGGCCGTGGGCGATGGGGATGATCTCGTCGTCGGCGCTGTGGATGACCAGCACCGGGCTGGAAGCCCGTGCCGCCGCCTCGGCGGTGGGGTATCGGAAGCGCGCCAGCCAGTGGACCGGCAAGTAGGGATAGATCTCCGCCGCCAGGTCGGGGACGGAGGTGAAGGGCGATTCCAGCACCAGGGCGCCGGGGCGGTGGCGCGCCGCCAGCTCGGCGGCCACCGCCGCGCCCAGGGAGCGGCCGAAGAGGACGATGCGCTCCGGCGGCACGCCGCGGTCGGCCACCAGATGCCGCCAGGCGGCCTCGGCGTCGCGGTAGGTGCCCGACTCGGAGGGCCGCCCCCCGCTGCGCCCGTAGCCCCGGTAGTCGATGATCAGGGTGGACAGGCCCAGATCGTTGAGGAGGCGCAGGGTGTCCAGCCGGTGGCCGATGTTGCCGGCGTTGCCGTGGAAGAAGGCCACCACGCCGCGCTCGGGCCGGGCCGGCACAAACCAGCCGTCCAGGGACACCCCGTCCGCCGCCTCCAGCGTGACCGGCTCGTAGTCCAGGCCCGCCTCCGCCGGGGTAGCGGTGACCTCGCGTCCCGGGGTGTTGGGGTAGTACAGCAGGCGGGCCTGGCCGAAGTACACCGCCAGCGCCACGGCCAGATAGGCCAGGGCGAGGACGGCGAGCAGGGTCAGCAGGGTGGCTCCCATGGCGCGCTTCCTGGGCATCGCGTTCCGCTTCCGGGCGGCTCAGTCGGTTTCCCGCTCCGGGCTGCAGCAGTGCGGGGCGAGGACGCTGTCCTCCAGCTCCAGGACCGCGCCGCGCTCGGGCGTGGGGCGGTAGGTGGTGCAGCCCTTCAGGCCGAGATCGTAGGCCCGCTGATACAGGTCGGCGAAGTCGGC
This sequence comes from Thiohalorhabdus sp., assembly GCF_046545655.1. Classification (NCBI taxonomy): domain Bacteria; kingdom Pseudomonadati; phylum Pseudomonadota; class Gammaproteobacteria; order Thiohalorhabdales; family Thiohalorhabdaceae; genus Thiohalorhabdus; species Thiohalorhabdus sp. The sequence continues at coordinate 10,208 of NZ_JBKGZG010000016.1, forward strand.
GAAGGGGAAGTCCGCGGGGATGTTGATGGTCTTGGAGATGGAGCTGTCCACCAGCGGCTGCAGGGCGGCCTGCATGGCCAGGTGGGCCTGCGGGTCCAGCTCGGTGGCGGTGACAAAGGTCTCCGGCAGGGGCGTGTCCTCGCCGTGCCGCTGCCGCCACAGGGAATGGGCGTAGTCCTCCACGGGATACTCGGTGGTGGAGCCGTCCAGCTCCAGGACGTGGCGGCGGAAGCGGAAGGCGTAGGCCGGCTCCAGGCCCCCGGAGACGTTGTTGGCCAGCAGGCTGATGGTGCCGGTGGGGGCGATGGAGGTGAGGTGGCTATTGCGGATGCCGTGCGCCGCGATGCCCTCCCGGATGTCCTCCGGCAGCCCCCGAATGAAGGGCGCCTCCAGGTAGGGGCCGCGCTCCAGCACGGGGAAGGCGCCCCTCTCCCGGGCCAGCTCCACGGAGGCGCGGTAGGCGGCGTGGGCGATGGTGCCCATGGCCGCGGCGGCCCGCTGCCGGCCCGCCTCGCTGTCGTAGCGCAGCCCCAGCATGATCAGGGCGTCGGCTAGGCCGGTGACGCCCAGGCCCAGGCGGCGGTTGGCGCGCTCTGTCTCCGCCTGGGCCGCCAGTGGGAAGCGCGAGGCGTCCACCACGTTGTCGAGCATGCGCACCGCCACCGGCACCAGGTCGCGGACGGCCCCGAGGTCCAGCTCGGCCCCCTCCGTGAAGGGGCTGCGGACGAAGGCGGCCAGGTTGATGGAGCCCAGGTTGCATGCCCCGTAGGGGGGAAGGGGCTCCTCGCCGCAGGGGTTGCTGGCGGTGATGCGCTCCCGGTAGGCCAGGTTGTTCCAGCGGTTCACCCGGTCCACGAACAGCACGCCCGGCTCCGCCGTGTCGTAGGTGGCGCGCATGATGCGCTCCCACAGGGCGCGGGCGCCCACCCGGCGGATCACCCGGCAGGGTACCGGCCCGTCCTGGCCGGGCCACTCCCGTTCCACCAATTCCTCGGGGCCCGCGTCGGGCTCCAGGGCCTCCGTGGGGAACACCAGGGGCCAGTCGGCGTCGGTCCGTACCGCCTCCATGAAGGCGTCGGTGGTCTGTACCGAGACGTTGAAGCGGGTCAGCCGGCCGGGCTCGCGCTTGGCGTCGACGAATTCCTCGATATCGGGGTGGTCGCAGCGCAGGGTGGCCATCATGGCGCCCCGCCGGGCCCCGGTAGAGAGGATGGTGGAGCAGGTGGCGTCCCAGATGTCCATGAAGGACACGGGTCCGGAGGCGATGGTGTGGGCGTGGCGGGTGCGGGTCCCGCGCGGGCGCAGGGTGGAGAAGTCGAAGCCCACCCCGCCGCCCTGCTGCATGGTCAGGGCGCCCTCCTTGAGGGCGTCGAAGATGCCGTCCATGGAATCCTCGATGACGCCCATGACGAAGCAGTTGAACAGGGTGACGCGGTGCCCCGTGCCGGCCCCCGCCAGGATCCGGCCCCCGGGGAGGAAGCGGAAGCCCTCCAGGGCGCCGCGGAAGCGGTCCTCCCAGGCCGCGCGCGCCTCCGGGGCCTCCTCGGCGGCGAGGGCCCCTGCCACCCGGGCCCAGGTGGCGTGGATATCCGGCTCGCCGTCCTCGGCCGCGCCGGACCGGTACTTGGTGTGCCAGATGTGCCGGGAGATGCCGGCGACGAAGGGGTCTGCCCCCCGGGCGGGACGGTCTGCGCGGGCCATGGGACGCCTCCTCGGGCCGCCGGATGCCCCGGCCCGCCGGATAGGGGCCGGGTCCTTTCGGCAGCATAGCATTCCCGCCGGTTCCGGGAAGGCGCATCGCCCGGCCGGGGCCGCGGTTGGCCCCCCTCACGGGCGGGAGGCAGGGGCCGCCCCCGGCAGGGCTCAGGTGAGGCGCCAGGCCCGGGCAAGGAGCCCCACCAGCTGGCGGTGGCGGCGGTCCAGCGCCTCGGGCGTCCATTCGGGCTCTTCCAGCACCTGCGCGGTGAGGGCGAAGGGCGTCTCGCCCTCCCGGGCGAGGTACTCGGCCTTCTTGCGCGCGAAGTCCCACTTCTGCGCCTCGGGGTTCTTGGTGCGGGGCATGAGCACCAGGTTGCCCAGGCGGTTGGCCTGCTCCTTGCGGGAGGCCGCATCGGGGAAGCGCTGGGCCCATTCCCCCTCGGCCGGCGGGGAGGACGGGAGCACCTGCTCCACGGAGATGATGCGCGGGTGGGAGGGGGCCGACTCGCTTTCGGCGAGCTCGTCCTCCAGCCGCAGGAGGATGGGCAGCCGGAGCTGGACCTGGGTGTACAGAGGACCGTCGAGGGCCTCCTGCACCCGCTGCTTCTCGGCGAAGGAGAGCTGGAGGGGCGACTCCTCCTGGTCGAGGGGCTGGTCCCGGTCCATGGCGTCGAGCACCCGGATGTAGCGCTCCATACGCTCGTTGACCGGGGCCCGGAGGATGAACAGGGCGTAGGCGAGTCGCTCCAGGTCCTGGAGGAAGGACCGCACCAGCGCCGGGCGGGACTCGAACCGGGAAAGGAAGGCGATGGCGGGCGGCAGCCAGTCGGAGTTGTCCAGCCGGTTGAGGACGGTCAGGTGCCGGTTGATGGCGAGGGCCTCGGGGGCGCTGTCGTAGTCGGCGTTCTCGATGGTGCGGAAGGCCCGGGCCATGGGCAACAGGGTGTGGTCGATGAAGTCCCTGGGGCTGCGCTCCGGCTGCAGGGTCTCCCGGATCTCCTGCATGAGGGCCTGCCGGGCCTTGGCCTTGCGGTGGATCATGCGGATGTGGCCGAACAGGTCGGCGAAGCGGTCGCGGCCCAGATCCTCCTCCAGGCCCTCCCACAGCTCGGTGTAGTGCTGCTCCTGCTCCTGGGGGATAGCCCCGATGATGTCGGCCTTGAGGATGTCGGTGGGCTCCAGGTCCATGCCGCGGTCGTTCATTACCGAGAAGATGCGGTAGGCCGAGGCCTGGTCCGAGGCCGACACCACCACCAGGTAGCAGCGCTGCAGCAGGAACATGGCCAGCTGGTCGCGCCGGCTCTCCCCGAGCTCGGTGAGCTGGTCCACCAGGAAGCGGGCGTTGTCCTTGATGTTGCGCTGGCTGTCCGAGAGCTCCCAGTCCTCGGCCCGGTAGAGGGTGGTGCCGTTGGGGCTCTGCACCTGCTCGCGGAAGAACGGCCGGTCCCGCGGGCGGAGCTGCAGGCGGAAGCGATCCTCGGTGCCGCTGAACTTGTCCCCCAGCTCGCAGATGTACTTGTGCAGGGCGTCGGCGGCGCCGGCCGCGGACAGGTCGCGCAGGGCGGCGAGCAGGATGGTCAGGGTGGTCAGCCGCTGTTGGCCGTCCACCACGTCCGCCTCGGGGTAGTTGGGGTCCTTGATGAGGACGATGCTGCCGAGGAAGTAAGGAGAGGCCTCCTGCATCCCCACCCCGTCCCCGGGCAGGGCGTCGATCAGGTCCTGCAGCAGGGTGGCCGTGTGGTCCCGGGTCCAGGAGTACGGCCGCTGGTAGCCGGGGATGCGAAAGAAGTAGTCGTCGCTGAAGATGCGCTTCAGCTCCTGCTCGGTGGCATGGATGGTCTGACGCAACGCGCTGTCTCCCCTTTTTGTTCCTTGCCGGTACGGGTCCCGGCGGACAGCAGGACCCGGTGAGGGACGGTTCGCGCGGACGGCCATCGGGGCTGTCCGGGGTGGGGGCACGGAACCGTGCGCCCAAGCCTACTGGGGAAGGGGGAACGGAGCCAACGGCAATGCGATGATTTTTGGGGCTGGCCACGAGGGCGGAGATGGAGTAGCATCGTTCCCCATTGAGAATGATTCCCAATAGCGTCTCCGGATGGGGACAGCTTTCGGGACAGATCTGACGCACGGAAACGACACAGCCCTGAGCTGCCATACGGCGGTAATACTCCGAGGCTAGGGTTGAGCAAGGTTGTTGGTCCCGTGTAGCGGAAAGGGAGGGGAGGATCGTAATGGATAGGACAACGGCGGTCGCGGAGACCCGAACCAGGGAGACCGGTGGCTACCAGGAGGCCGAGGCCACTCGTCTGAACGGCGACCCCGCGGCTTTGGCCGAGCAGCTGCCCGAGCTGGGTCCCGTGCGCCTGCGGGTGCATTCCGCCCATGCCAGCCAGGCGGTCACCCAGGAGATCACCGCATCCGGCTGGGCGGGCAACGCCCTGTGGCTGGGGGGCCGGGAATCGGGGCTGTGGCTCTACCCCGCCCAGTGGTCCTTCGCCTTCGCTGTGGGCCAGGGTGAGCCCGAAGCCCGCCAGGAGGGCCTGCGCTTCGTGGACCGGGACGGCGAGGTGGGACTGACCGCCGAGCTTACCAGCGCCAGCGACCGCGACGCCTACGCCCGGATCCTCCGGGCGCACCAGCAGTTCGCCATGCGCCGCCCCATCGTTCCCGGGCGGCCCGCGCTGCCGGCCTTCCCCGGCACCGCGCGGCACGCGGTGGACCCGTCCCTGATCCGGGAGCTTCTGGAGACCCTGGCCGACGCGGCCGTTCCGGTGCGTCTGGAGGTGGGCAACCGGGGGGCCCTGCAGGCCTACACCGGCCACATCGGCAATCCCGCGGCCACGGCGGAGGCGTTCCGGGTGCGCGGGGCCGGGCTCGCCCTGGACCTGGACTCCGCCGCCGTGGCGAGCGCCTGGGTGGTGGACATCCCCGTACCCGACGGCCGGGCCCACGCGGTGGATCTCCTGGACGGCGCCGGCGAGCGGATCCTGCGTCTGGCGGGACGGCGCGTGCCCGGCTGCCCCGAGGAGCGGGCCTGGCGCACCCTGGTGCAGGCCCTGGCCGCCTGCCGGCTGGCCTCCTAGGGCCCCCGTAGGGCCTACCCGCTCTCCCCCCCGCGCCCGCCGCCCTTCCCCAGGCGGCGGGCGGACCGATATAGTCCGAAGAGATCCGCCAATTCTCGCCCCCGGGCCCGCCCGCTAGCGGGAGTCCCGCCGATGGCCCACACCCTGATCGCCCGCCAGCCGATCCTGGATGCCCGGCTCCGGGTCTTCGCCTACGAGATCCTCTACCGGGAACCGGGGAGCCCGGACCGGGCTCCGCGGGAAACGGCTGACGCAGCCTCCTTCTCCGTACTGGTGGACCTGTTCACCAGCGTGGACCTGGAGCGCTTTCTCGGGGGGCATCGCGCCTTCTTCAATCTCACTCGCACCGCCCTCCTGCGCCTTGCCGAGCACCCCGTCGGCGTGGGCAGGCTGGTGGTGGAGGTGCTGGAGAGCGTTCCGGCGGACGAGGAGGTGCAGACGGCCATCCGCCACCTGCGCCGGGAGGGTCTGGAGGTGGCCCTGGACGATTTTCACCTGGGTGGCGGGCATCGGGACTTGGTCCCGCTCGCCGACTACATCAAGGTGGACATTCGTGCCCTGGACCCCGGAGAGCTGGCGGAGCACGTGCAGGCGCTGCGGGAGGCGCCGGCCTGGCTGGTGGCGGAGAAGGTGGAGACCCGGGAGGAGTGGGAGCGCTGCAGCGAGCTGGGCTTCGCGCTCTTCCAGGGGTACTTCTTCGCCCGGCCCGAGACCACCCGGCACCACCGGATCCCCACCAACCGGGCCCAGGTGCTCCGGCTTGTGGCGCGGCTGCAGGATCCCCAGGTAGGCTTGGAGGAGCTCGCCGAGCTGGTAAGCCAGGACGCCGCGCTCAGCTACCGGCTGCTGCGGCTGATCAACTCCGCCTACGCACCGGCGGGGGAGAAGGTGGGGACCATCCAGGGCGCCGCCGCGCTGCTGGGGGTGGAGGGCCTCCGCGCCTGGAGCACCTGGCTCGCCCTGGCCCTGCTCGATGACACTCCCGGTGAGCTGCGCGTGGTGACCCTGGCGCGGGCCCGGATGTGCGCCATGCTGGCCCCGGAGGTGGGGATGGCGGAGGAGCAGGGGTTCCTGGTGGGGCTGCTCTCCACTCTGGATGCCCTGATGGATACCTCCATGGACCGGGCCCTGGCGCCCCTGCCCCTGGTCGGTGCGGTGCGGGAGGCGCTGGTCCACCGGGCCGGGCCCGGTGGTCGGCTGCTGGAGGCCGCGGAGGCCCACGAGCGCGGCGACTGGGCGCTCCTGGAGCGGAGGGGATGGGACCCGGAGCGCCTGGCGCAGGCTTATGTGGCGGCCACGGCGTGGGCCGAGGAGCTCAAAGCGACCGTCTGAGGTGGCCGTTCGGCCACCCGGCATGCAGAGGAGGGTGAGGGATGCAGATTCCTCCCGAAGTGACCTTTCGCGGGATGGACCACTCGGACGCCATGGAGGCCAAGATCCGGGAGCGGGCGGAGAAGCTGGAGCGCTTCTACGACCGCATCATGAGCTGCCGGGTGGTGGTGGAGGCTCCCCACCGCAACCACCACAAGGGCAAGATCTACCACGTCAGCCTGGATGTCACCGTGCCCGGCAGCGAGCTGGTGGTGAATCGCGACCCGGGCGCCAACCACGCCCACGAGGACCCCTACGTGGCCATCCGCGACGCCTTCGAGGCCATGGAGCGCAAGCTGGAGGCCTTCGCCAACAAGAAGCGCCGTGAGGTGAAGACCCACGCCGAGGAGGGCTACGCCCGGGTGACCCTCGTCCATCCGGAGCAGGATTTCGGCATGCTGGAGTCCATCGACGGCCGGAGCATCTACTTCCACCGCCACGCGGTGAAGAACCAGGACCTGGAAGAGATCCGCTCCGGCGACGAGGTGCGCTTTTTGGAGGAGATGGGTGAGGAGGGACCCCAGGCCATCATGGTGCGGGTCATCGGCGAGGAGCATCCGGAGAAATAGCGGCCTTCTGCAACCTTTCGTCCTGACCATTTGAGGAGGAGCAGTCCGTGGAGTACACCACCATACCCGGCACCGCCATGGAGGTGTCGCGCATCGGCCTGGGTACCTGGGCCATCGGGGGCTGGATGTGGGGAGGCACCGACGAGGAGGAGTCCATCCGCACCATTCACGCCGCCCTGGAGCAGGGCATCACCCTGGTGGATACGGCCCCGGTCTACGGCTTCGGCCGCTCCGAGGAGATCGTCGGCAAGGCCCTGGAGCAGTGGGGCCGGCGGGAGGAGCTGGTGGTGGCCACCAAGGCGGGTCTGGAGTGGGACGATCAAGAGAACGTCCGGCGCAACGCCACCGCCGAGCGCATCCGCCAGGAGGTGGACGATTCCCTGCGCCGCCTGCGGACGGACTACATCGACCTCTACCAGGTCCACTGGCCGGACCCCCTGGTGGCCCCGGAGGAGACTGCGGAGGCCCTCAAGGGGCTTCTGGAGGCGGGGAAGATCCGCGCCATCGGCGTGAGCAACTTCTCCCCGGAGCAGTTGGACGCCTTTCGCCGCGAGGCGCCGCTGCACACCAACCAGCCGCCCTATAATCTCTTCGAGCGGCAGATCGAGGCGGACGTGCTGCCCTACTGCCGGGAGCAGGGCATCGGTTTGGTCACCTACGGCGCGCTGTGCCGCGGGTTGCTCTCCGGCAAGATGGGTCCGGATACCACCTTCGCGGGCGACGACCTGCGCAACGTCGACCCCAAGTTCCAGGCGCCGCGCTACGAGCAATATCTGGCGGCGGTGGAACGGCTGGACCGCTTCGCCCGCGACAACTACGGCGTGGGCGTGCTGGAGCTGGCGGTGCGCTGGCTGCTCGACCGCCCGGGGGTGACCACCGCCCTGTGGGGCGGGCGGCGGCCCGATCAGCACCGGCGTTTGGCGGGTGTGCTCGGCTGGTCCCTGGACGACGCGGCCATGCAGGAGATCGACGCCATCCTCGACGCCACCATCAGCGATCCGGTGGGGCCGGAGTTCATGGCCCCGCCCGCCCGGGAGTAGCCCGCCAACGGCCGGCAAGGCGCCGGACCGGGCCCGCCGCGACGCCGCCGTGTGCGGCGTCGTGTTCGTTGGTGGGGGTCGGCCCCTGGAAGCGCGTATCGGAAGCCCATGAACAACCCAAGCACGCCCTTTTGGGAGGGGGTTCGCGACGTGTCGCCCCTCCTCCCCGGGGTGCTCCCCTTCGCCGTGATAACCGGGGCCACTGCCCTCGACGCCGGGCTGTCCGCGGAGCCGGCCCAGGCCATCTTCGCTGGTGCCGCGCAGCTCGCCGCCGTGCAGGGAATGAAGTCTGGGCCATGCCGGGGGTGACCGTGGCCACGGCCCGGCTATAGGGATGGCACCTCTTCGTGGGGGTTGCCCGGGGGGATTCGGGACGTTAATCTAAATGAAAACGATTTTCATTTAAAAGGAGCGTCCCGTGACCATCGCCCAGCGAACCCGTCGCCCCGAGCCTTCCCGCGACGCCCTGCTCGCCGTCCTGCGGGCGGAGGAGCAGGCCTTCCGCCTCCTGCGGCGCAGCCTCCAAGGCGCTCCCCGCGACTGAGGGGGCGAGTGCGGCCGGCGGAACCCCCGGGCCGGGCGGGGGTCGGATTCCCGGGAAGGCGGCCGGGACATGCCCGGCCGCTGTCCTTTATACTCTCCGGTCCCCAAATTTCCCGGCAGCCCGATCCAGAGCCCCATGACGGAAATCGCCCGAGAAGTCGAACGCCGCCGCTCCTTCGCCATCATCTCCCACCCGGACGCGGGCAAGACCACCCTCACCGAGAAGCTGCTGCTCTACGGGGGCGCCATCCAGCTCGCCGGCACGGTGAAGGGGCGCAAGTCCGACCGCCACGCCACCTCCGACTGGATGGCCATGGAGCAGGAGCGCGGCATCTCCGTGACCTCCACCGTCATGCAGTTCCCCTACCGGGAACGCATCGTCAACCTGCTCGATACGCCCGGCCACGGCGACTTCTCCGAGGACACCTACCGCACCCTGACCGCGGTGGACTCGGCGCTCATGGTGATCGACGCCGCCAAGGGCGTGGAGGAGCGCACCAAGAAGCTCATGGAGGTGTGCCGCCTGCGCGCCACCCCCATCATGACCTTCATGAATAAGCTCGACCGCGAGGGCCGCGACCCCGTGGAGCTCATGGACGAGGTGGAGGAGGTGCTCGGTATCCGCTGCGCCCCGGTGACCTGGCCCATCGGCATGGGCCAGCGCTTCAAGGGGGTGTTCCACCTGCTACAGGACCGCGTGCACCTGTTCCCCAGCGGCGGCGAGCGCGTCACCGAGGGCGAGGTCATCGAGGGTCTGGACAGCCCGCGCCTGGACGAGGCCATCGGCGATCAGGGGCAAGAGCTGCGCGACGAGGTGGAGCTGGTGGCGGCGGCGAGCCACGAGTTCGACGCCGAGGCCTACCGGCGCGGCGAGCTGACCCCGGTGTTCTTCGGCTCCGCCATCAACAACTTCGGCGTGGAGGAGCTGCTCGACGAGTTCGTGGCGCACGCTCCGCCGCCGCTGCCCCGGCCCGCCACCGTGGCCTCCGGCAAGGACGCCGATCCCGCCGAGGGCGAGGCGCGCACGGTGGACCCCGCCGAGGAGAAGCTCACCGGGTTCGTGTTCAAGATCCAGGCGAACATGGACCCCAACCACCGCGACCGCATCGCCTTCATGCGGGTCTGCTCCGGGGTCTTCCGCAAGGGCATGAAGGTCCATCAGGTGCGCACGGGCAAGGACCAGCGCGTCTCCAACCCGCTGGTGTTCCTGGCCAAGGACCGCGAGGGGGCGGAGGAGGCCTTCCCCGGCGACATCGTCGGCCTGCCCAACCACGGCACGATCCGCATCGGCGACACCTTCAGCGAGGGGGAGAAGCTCAAGTTCACGGGCATCCCCAACTTCGCCCCGGAGCTGTTCCGCCGCGTGGTGCTCAAGGACCCCATGAAGAACAAGGCCCTGAACAAGGGCCTGGAGCAGCTCACCGAGGAGGGCGCCACCCAGCTGTTCCGCCCCCTGGTGAACAACGACCTCATCCTGGGCGCCGTGGGCCAGCTGCAGTTCGACGTGGTGGCCGCCCGGCTCAAGGACGAGTACGGAGTGGACGCCCGCTTCGAGCCCGTGAACGTCTCCACGGCCCGCTGGGTGGAGAGCAACGACCCCCGCGAGCTGGAGCGGTTCGAGAAGCGGGTGGAGGAGCACCTGGCCCGGGACGGCGGCGGCGACCTGGCCTACCTGGCTCCCACCAAGATCAACCTCGATCTCGCCATGGAGCGCTGGCCCGACATCGACTTCCGGGCCACCCGGGAGCACTGATCCCCGTACGCGGCCCCCCAGGGCGCCGGCTACGGGTCCGGATGCCCTGCTCCGCGGATTTCCCCGTCTCGTCCGGAACCAATGGGCGGCTCCGGCATCCAATCCTTTGCGCCCCGGAAGGCCCGGGTGCGACGGAGCCGCACATGCGCAGGAAAGCCGGCGGTGGTGACTCCGTCGGAGTTTTCCTACGTGTAGAGGTTGGTTGTAGATGCGTACCGGTACTGTGAAGTGGTTCAACGACGCCAAGGGCTTCGGATTCATCGCCCCCGAGGACGGCGGGGACGACGTGTTCGTCCATTACTCCGCCGTCCAGGCCGAGGGCTTCAAGTCCCTGGCCGAGGGGCAGCACGTCTCCTTCGAGAGCGAGTCCGGGCCCAAGGGCCCCAAGGCCACCCGCGTGGTGGCGGACTGACCCCCGTCCGTTGAGACCCCTAGGGACCCCGCCGCGCGCGGGGTCCCGTTGTTTCCACCCCCCGGCCCCCCGAATGGCTACCCGATCGAAAGAAACCGGTTGCACAACAGTGCACGAAGCGTAGACTCGGGATGTGCAGTCTTGCTCCGAGGCGACGGGGGATTTCTGGTATTCGCACCTTGTGCGCCGTATTCCTGATTCGCGCCGAGGGGCCATCTTTTCGTTTTTTTTGTCGAGGTTTGTTATGCGTAGCGGCACCGTGAAGTGGTTTAACGACGCCAAGGGCTTCGGTTTCATCGCCCCCGAGGATGGTGGTGACGACGTGTTCGTGCACTATTCCTCCATCCAGGGCGACGGTTTCCGGACCCTGGCCGAGGGCCAGAACGTCTCCTTCGAGAGCGAGACCGGCCCCAAAGGCCCCAAGGCCACTAACGTCGTCGGCCAGTAAGTCCCCCGGCTCAGACTTCGTTGAAGCCCCGCCCCCGCGGCGGGGCTTTTTTGTGCCCGAACGCGGGGAGAGCCCGCAACGATCTGGGATGGGCGTCCGGAACGACGGGCAACCCCTGTCCCGCCAGGGCAGACTGCAGCCCCCTACGCCGCGCCCCGGTCGCAGCGCTGGAATTGACCCCCGCCTGTATAACGGCCTTTTAACAAAGCAAAAAGAGTTGGCGCCGGATGAAAAGGGGCGTACACTCGAACACAGGTGTTGTGTTTGGACGTGCGTCCGGGTTGGAGGTCCTTGGGGTCCGAGGCCCGCGGTCCCGGCAGGGGCCGGCACCGAAGAACACTATCTTTCAGCTTAATCTGTCGAGGTGTCTCATGCGTAGCGGTACCGTGAAGTGGTTCAACGACGCCAAGGGCTTCGGTTTCATCGCCCCCGAGGACGGTGGTGACGACGTCTTCGTGCACTACTCCGCCATCCAGGGCGACGGTTTCCGGACCCTGGCCGAGGGCCAGAACGTCTCCTTCGAGAGCGAGACCGGCCCCAAGGGCCCCAAGGCCACCAACGTGGTCGCCGAATAGTAGGTTCCCCCGCATTCGGCAAAAAAAGCCCCGCCAGCGCTGGCGGGGCTTTTTTCTTCCTGCCGGACGTCCCGCAGGCCGTCAGCCGGCGCGGCCGGCCTTCTTGCGCTCGGTCTCCGTGAGCAGCTTCTTGCGCAGGCGGATGGACTCGGGGGTCACCTCCACCAGCTCGTCGTCGTCGATGAACTCCAGGGCCTCCTCCAGGGAGAGGCGTTCCGGCGGCGTGAGGATGACGTTCTCGTCGGAGCCCGCCGCGCGCACGTTGGTGAGCTGCTTGCCCTTGAAGGGGTTCACCGTCAGGTCGTTGTCGCGCACGTGGCGGCCAACGATCTGGCCCTCGTAGACGTCCTCACCGGGGCCCACGAACATGGCGCCGCGGTCCTGGAGGTTGAACAGGGCGTATTCGACGGTCTTGCCGGTCTGCATGGCGATCAGCACGCCGTTCACGCGCCGGCCGTAGTCGCCGGGCTTCACCGGGCCGTAGTGGTCGAAGACGTGGAACATGAGCCCTTCGCCGGAGGTGGCGGTGAGGAACTCGCTGCGGAAGCCGATCAGTCCCCGGGCGGGGATCTCGTAGTCCATGCGCACCCGGCCCTTGCCGTCGGGGGCCATGTCCTTGAGCTCGCCGCCGCGCTCGCCCACCTTCTCCATCACCGTGCCCTGGTGGTCCTCCGGGACGTCCACGGTGAGGTGCTCGTAGGGCTCCTCCTTGGCGCCCTCGATCTCGCGCACCACCACCTCGGGGCGGGAGACCGCCAGCTCGTAGCCCTCGCGGCGCATGGTCTCGATGAGGGTGGCCAGGTGCAGCTCGCCGCGCCCGGAGACCCGGAACTTCTCGGCGTCCTCGGTCTCCTCCACGCGCAGGGCTACGTTGTGCACCAGCTCCTGCTCCAGTCGGTCCTTGATCTGCCGGCTGGTGACGTACTTGCCCTCGCGGCCGGCGAAGGGCGATTTGTTCACCAGGAAGTTCATGGAAACCGTGGGCTCGTCCACGGTAAGCACCGGCAGCGGCTCCACCTCGGAGGGGTCGCACAGGGTGTCGGAGATGCTCAGGGGGTCGATGCCGGTGAAGGAGATGATGTCGCCGGCGGAGGCCTCCTCCACCTCGATCTTCTCCAGGCCGCGGAAGCCGAACACCTGGCTGATCTTGCCGCTGCGGGTCTCGCCGTGGCGGTCGATGATGGAGACCTGCTGGTTGCGCCGGGCGGTGCCCCGTGTCACCCGTCCCACGCCGATGACGCCGGTGAACTTGTTGTAGTCCAGGGCGCTCACCTGGAGCTGGAACGGCGCCTCCGGGTCCACGTCGGGGACGGCCACATTGTCCACGATGGTCTGGAACAGTGGGGTCATGTCGCCCTCGCGGGCCTCCGAATCCTCGGAGGCGTAGCCCTCCAGGGCCGAGCAGTAGATCACCGGGAAGTCCAGCTGGTCGTCGTTGGCGCCCAGGTTGTCGAACAGGTCGAAGGTCTGGTCCACCACCCAGTCGGGGCGGGAGCCGGGGCGGTCCACCTTGTTCACGACCACGATGGGCTGCAGGCCGCGGGCCAGGGCCTTCTCGGTGACGAAGCGGGTCTGGGGCATGGGACCGTCCACCGCGTCCACCAGCAGGAGCACCGAGTCCACCATGGACAGCACCCGCTCCACCTCGCCGCCGAAGTCGGCGTGTCCGGGGGTGTCCACGATGTTGATGCGGTAGCCCTCCCAGTCGATGGCGGTGTTCTTGGAGAGGATGGTGATGCCGCGCTCCTTCTCCAGGTCCGTGCTGTCCATGATGCGCTCGGCCTCGGGAGCGCGCTCATCCAGGGTGCCGGACTGCTGCAGGAGGCGGTCCACGAGGGTGGTCTTGCCGTGGTCCACGTGGGCGATGATGGCGATGTTGCGCAGGTTCTCGATCACGAATTTCTATCCATCACAAAGGGGTTGCGGGTCGGGCCCGGAAGCCCGACAGGATACGCGCTTGGGGCCGTTGCGCCCAAATACCGGATGCATTTTGAGGGAAACGGCGCGGAAAGGTTCCCGGTTTCCCGGCAACGGAAAGGCCCGGCCTGACCCGGCCGCGGCGGCCGGGTATCATTGCGGGGTGCGCCCAGTGGCTCGGGCCCGTCCGCACCAAACATCCCGAACGGAGGAGCCGCAAGGAAATGGCCGCAGACAAGCCGTCGCAACGCCCCGGCGAGACCCTGGGCATGCGCCATCTGGCCCTGTTCGTCCGGAACTTCGCGGAGTGCGAGCACTTCTACGCGACCCTGCTGGGCATGGCGGTGGAGTGGCGCCCGGACGACGACAACGTGTACCTGAGCTCCGGGCCCGACAACCTGGCCCTGCACCGGGTGGGCGACCCGCCGGCGGGCTTCGACGACGCCCACGCCCAGCACCTGGACCATCTGGGCTTCTTCCTGCCCGATTTCGCCGCCGTGGACGCCTGGTACGCCTTTCTGGGCGAGCAGGGGGTGGCCATGAAGACGGCGCCCCGCACGCACCGCGACGGGGCCCGCAGCTTCTACTGCTACGACCCGGACGGCAACACGGTGCAGATGATCTGCCATCCGCCGGTGCTGGAGTGGGAGGCGGGGCGCCGCTGAGGGGGCGGGAGCGGGCGAGGGGGCCGCGCGGCGGGCCCGGCTAGTGCTCGCCGTCCTCCAGGTCCAGGTGGTTCACGTCCGTGTGGCGCACGTCCTTGCCGTGGACCATGTAGATCACGTACTCGGTGATGTTCTTGCTGTGGTCGCCGATGCGCTCCAGGGCCTTGGCCACGAACAGGACGTCGATGGTGGAGGAAATGTGGCGGGAGTCCTCCATCATGTAGGTGAGCAGCTCGCGGAAGATCCCCTCGAACATCTCGTCGATCTTGGCGTCGCCCTGGTGGATGCGCAGGGCCGCGTCGGCGTCCATGGCGGCCAGGGCGTCGAGGGCCTGGCGGGTCTGGTTGCGCACCGCCTCCGACATGGTGGAGATGGCCTGGTGACGCCGCAGGGACTGCCGGCCCTCCAGCTGCTGGGCCATGCGGGCGATCTTCTCCGCCTCATCGCCGATCCGCTCCAGGTCGGTGATGGTCTTGATGGCCGTCATGACGAAGCGCAGGTCCCGCGCCGCCGGGGTACGCCGGGCCAGCAGGGAGACGGCCTTCTCGTCGGCGGCCACCTCCATGGCGTTTACCGCGTGGTCCTCGCGGATGGTGGCCTCGGCGATGGCCTCGTCCGCCTCCGTCAGGGCCCGCACGGCGTTGTCGATCTGCTCCTCCACCTTGCTGCCCATGTACAGGACGTCGTCCCGCAGGGCTTCCAGCTCCTGGTCGTAGCGGTGGCTGATGTGATGGTCCCGGCTCTGCATGGTTGGAGGCTCCTCAGCCGAAACGGCCGGTGATGTAGTCCTCGGTCTTCCGCTCGCGCGGATTGGTGAACATGGTCTCGGTGTCGTCGTACTCGATGAGCTCGCCCATGTGGAAGAAGGCCGTGTAGCGGGCCACGCGGGCGGCCTGCTGCATGTTGTGAGTGACGATGAGGATGGTGTAGTTCTGCCGCAGCTCGTCGATGAGCTCCTCGATGGTGGCGGTGGCCACGGGGTCCAGGGCCGAGGCCGGCTCGTCCATGAGGATCACCTCGGGGCTGACGGCGATGGCCCGCGCGATGCACAGGCGCTGCTGTTGGCCGCCGGAAAGCGAGGTCCCCGGCTGGTCCAGGCGGTCCGCCACTTCCTTCCATAATCCCGCCTTGCGGAGACTGGTCTCCACCAGGTCGTCCATCTCCGCACCCTTTTTGGCGATGCCGTGGATGCGGGGGGCGTAGGCGATGTTCTCGTAGATGCTCTTCGGGAAGGGATTGGGCTTCTGGAAGACCATGCCTACCCGGGAGCGCAGCTGGACCACGTCCACGCTCGGGTCGTAGATGTCGCGGCCGTCCAGGTAGATCCCCCCGTCCACGTGGACGCTGGGAATGAGGTCGTTCATGCGGTTGATGCAGCGCAGGAAGGTAGACTTGCCGCAGCCGGAGGGGCCAATCAGGGCGGTAACCTCGCGCTCGCGGACGTCCAGGTTGATGCCGTGCAGGGCCTGGGTTTCCCCGTACCACAGGTTGAGGTCCTTGACCTCCACCTTCACCGGCCCGGCGGCAGCATCGTCCGCGCCGGTGCCGCGCAACGCCTGGTGAACGGGGGCGGTTCGGGGCTTGCCGCTCTCCGGCTGACCGGAGCCGTCGCCCGGGCCGCCGCTGAGGGCTGCCTCGGGCTCGGGCTGGGCTGGGGCGGAATTCGGATGTTGCATGGTTCGACTCTCCCTACCAGCGCCGTTCGAAGCGCTTGCGCAGCAGCACGGCGGCGGCGTTCAAGGTCAGCAGCACGGCCAGCAGCACAATGATGCCAGCGGCCGTGAGCTCGGCAAAGGCCCGTTCCGGGCGGGAGGCCCAGCTGAAGATCTGGGCGGGGAGCACCGTTGCGGCGTCCAGGACGCCGTCCGGCGGCGCGGGGATGAAGGCCATCATGCCCACGATCAGCAGCGGGGCCGTCTCCCCCATGGCCTGCGCGAGGCCGATGATGGAGCCGGTGAGGATGCCCGGCAGCGACAGGGGCAGGACGTGGTGGACCACCATCTGCAGCCGCGAGGCGCCCACGCCGAAGGCGCCCTCCCGGATGGAGTCGGGCACCGAGCGCAGGGCGGCCCGGGTGCTGATGATGATGATGGGCAGGGTCATGAGCGCCAGCGTCAGGCCGCCCGCCAGGGCCGAGGAGCGCGGCACGCCGAAGAAGTTGATGAAGACCGCCAGGCCCAGCAGGCCGTAGAGGATGGAAGGCACCGCTGCCAAATTGTTGATGTTGACCTCGATGGCACGGGTCAGGCGGTTGTCCGGGGCGAACTCCTCCAGGTAGACGGCGGTCATGACGCCCACCGGAAAGCTCACCAGCATGGTCACCAGCAGGGTGAACAGGGTGCCGACCACTGCCGAGCGGATGCCGGCCATCTCCGGCATGTTGGAGTCCCCGGCGGTGAACAGGTTCCAGTTGAAGGCCAGCTCCGCCCGGCCCTCCTCCGCCAGGCGGTCCACGATCCGCTCGTCCTCCTCCGAGAGCTTGCTGTGCTTGCCCTTGAGGTATTGGTCCACGTCGGTGTCGGCGGTCACCCACCGGGTGACGGTCTCTCCCATCAGCTCCGGGTCGCGCTCCACCTGATCGGGGATCTGGCGCAGGAAGCCGCGGCTGACCAGGTAGCGGACGTCCTCGCCCACGGACGCCAGCGGCGTTTCCACGGACCGCTCCGAGTAAGTGACCTCGGTCTGGATCTTGGCCTGCTGGAAGGCGGGGTAGCCCTTGCTGATGATGTCGGCGAAGAACAGCACCAGGAAGGCGACCGCCACGGACAGGGCGCCGATGCACAGGGCTTTGAAGCGGCGCTCGGCCCGGTAGCGGCGCTTGAGGAGCTTGGCGGTGTGGGGGTCGGGAGTGGCCATGGCTTGTCTCGGGCCTCAGTCGTATTTCTCGTGGAAGCGGCGCACCACGTAAATGGAGACCATGTTCAGGACCAGGGTGACGAGGAACAGCATTAGGCCCAGTCCGAAGGCGGACAGGGTCTGGGGGCTGTCGAACTCCTGGTCGCCGGTAAGGGCGTCGACGATGCGCACCGTCACCGTCGTCATGTCCTCGAGGGGGTTGGCGGTGAGGTTGGGGCGCAGCCCCGCGGCCATCACCACGATCATGGTCTCGCCCAGGGCCCGGGAAGCGGCCAGGATGAAGGCCGCGATCACACCGGGCAGGGCCGCCGGAAGAAGGACCTGCTTGATGGTCTCCGATGTGGTGGCCCCCAGGGCGAAGGAGCCCTCGCGCAGGCTGTTGGGGATAGCGCTGATCACGTCGTCGGACAGGGAGGAGACGAAGGGGATGATCATCACCCCCATGACCACCCCGGGGGCCAGGGCGTTGCTGTGGGAGGCGTCCAGGCCCACCGATTCGGCGAGCTGTACCACCAGAGGACTCACCGTGATGGCGGCGAAGAATCCGTAAACCACCGTGGGGATGCCCGCCAGCACCTCCAGGGTGGGCTTGGCCGCGGCCCGGACCCGCTTGGGCGCGTATTCCGACATGTAGATGGCGGAGAGCAAGCCCACGGGCAGGGCCACCGCCATGGCGATGGCGGTGATCATGAAGGTACCGGCGAACAGCGGCACCGAACCGAACTGGGCGTCGCCGCCGCCCTCCCGGCCCGCGCCGCCCCGGAAGGAGCTATCGGGGCTCCAGGTGGTGCCGGTGAGGAACTCCCAGACGCTCACGGCCTGGAAGAAGCGAATGGCCTCGAACAGGATGCTGAGGACGATGCCGAGGGTGGTCAGGATCGACACCAGGGAGGCGGCCAGCAGCAGCCAGCGGGCCACGCCCTCCACGATGTTCCGCGCCCGCAGCGAGGGGCGCAGGGTCCGCAGGGCCAGCGCCAGGCCCCCGGCGGCCACCAGCAGGCTGGCGGTGAGGATCATGGGGGCGGGAGGCGAGGCGAGGCCGAGCAGCTGCAGCAGGGTGGCGCCCACGGCCACGGCCATGGCCGGCAGGGCCAGCCAGACCACAGCATACCAGCCGTAGAAGCCCGGCCGGGAATGCAGCGGGGCGGTACCCTCCTGAGCCAGGACCCGGCGCCGCCCCAGCATGTAGGCCAGGGCCATCAGGGGGAAGAGGCCACCGAAGAAGAGCAAGGCGGCTTGTCCGGAGGTCAAGGACCGCTCCTCGTTGGTTCCGACGTGTGAGGGGGCGCCATTATACCGGCCATGTGCCGGAACGCTGCCCCACCGGGTGGAATTCTTCGCCGCCCCCGTTCCCGGCCCCCGCTTCGAGCGGGGGCCGGGAACGGGGGCGGGCTTCCGCTGCGGGGCCCGCTATCCCGATAAACGCAGCACGGAAAGGCCGGCGGGAGCCCTCCCGCCGACCCGGGCTGCCCGCCTCCGGCTGTCACTCGAGGTCGTCCACCTCCACCGGCTCGCGGTCCTCGAAGCGCTGGCGCATCTCCTCGCGGCGCTCCTCCGGGAGGGGGATGAGGCCGAGGCGCTTGAGGTAGCCCAGCTCGCCGATCATCTTCTCGGAAAGGAAGAGATCCACGTACTCGGCCAGGCCGGGAACCTGGTCCTCGTGGGCGTTTTTCACGTAGAAGAACAGGCTCCGGGAGATGGGGTACTCGCCGGAGGCGATGGCCTCGGCCTCGGGGGCCACGCCGTCGACCCGGGCGGCTTGGACCCGATCGGCGTTCTCCTCGAGGAAGCTGAAGCCGAAGATGCCCACGGCGTCGGCGTTCTGGTCCAGCTTCTGGACGATCAGGTTGTCGTTCTCCCCGGCGGGCACATAGGGGCCGTCCTGGCGGATCTTGGTGTATCCCCCCTCATACCCCTCCATCTCCTCGGAGGCCGCTTCCATCACCAGCTCCTCGAAGGCGTCCCGGGTGCCCGAGGTGGAGGGCGGGCCGTAGACGAGGATCTCGGCGTCTGGCAGATCGGGGTCGATGTCGCTCCAGCGCTCATGGGGGTTGTCCACCAGCTCCCCGTCCTCGGGGACCTCTGCGGCCAACGCCAGGGTGAGCTGCTCCCGGGTGAGCTCCAGGCGCGGGGCGTCGGTGCGGTTGGCCACCACGATGCCGTCGGAGCCGATCTCCACCTCGGTGACATCCTCCACGCCGTTCTCTTCGCACCGCTCCAGCTCGCCGGGCTTGATGCGCCGCGAGGCGTTGCTGATGTCCGGGGTATCCTCCCCGACCCCGGCGCAGAACAGCTTGAAGCCGCCGCCGGAGCCGGTGGACTCGATCACCGGGGTGGGGTGCTGGGTGGTGGCGCCGAATTCCTCGGTGACGTGACTGGCGAAGGGGTAAACGGTGCTGGATCCGACAATGCGGATCTGGTCGCGGGCCTCGGCCGTCCCCGCGGCGAGGGCGAGCACGGCGGCCGTGGTCGCGCCAAGGGTGCGCAGATTCTTCATGGGGTAGTGCCTCCAGTGGGTGTGGGTGCGCTGGCCGGTTCCTGGAGCCGGTTGCGCGTCGAGGGAGAGTGTCCCGCCATCGTGTTACAGGATCGTTACACGGAAGCGGGCCGTTCGCTTGAGGGGCCCGGGCCCTCCCCGCCCGGGGGGCGGTCGGGAAGGATGGCGGAGAACACGGACCCCTCGCCGGGGGTGCTGTCCACCTCCAGACGGCCCCCGTGGTGGTGCAGGATGTGCTTGACGATGGAGAGCCCCAGGCCGGTGCCGCCCACGGCCCGGGAGCGCCCCTTGTCCACCCGGTAGAAGCGCTCCGTGAGGCGGGGCAGGTGCTGGGGGTCGATGCCGATGCCCGAATCCCGGACGTGGACGGCCACTTCCCCCGGGCGGGCCTCCGTCCGCACTTCCACCCGCCCCCCCTCGGGCGTGTATTTCAGGGCGTTGTCGATCAGGTTGCCCAGGGCCTGGCCCAGGGCGTTGGCCTCCCCGTACCACTGGAGGCCGGCCTCGGACCCCGGCGCGGGCAGATCCAGCCGGATCCCCCGCTCGGCGGCCCGGGGTGCGAACTGGTCCGCCAGGGAGGCGAGCAGTTGGTCCAGGTCCACCGGGGTGGGCGGCACCGGGGCCGGCTGGCCCTCCAGCCGGGACAGGGTGAGCAAGTCGGCCACCAGCGCCTGCATGCGGTCGATCTGCTCGTGCATGATGCCGAGGAAGCGGTCCCGCTGCTCGGGGTCCAGGTCGCCGTCGCCGAGGAGGGTCTCGGCGAAGCCGCGCAGGCTGGTGAGGGGGCTTTTCAGCTCGTGGGAGACGTTGGCCACGAAGTCCTCCCGCATGCGGTGGAGCCGCAGCCGCTCGGTGATCTCCTCCACCACCAGCAGGAAGGTGCCGTCCTCCTTGCGGGTCACGGTGAAGGCCAGGGTCCGGGAGGGGTCGGGGTGGAAGGGGGCCGTGCCCTGGCGGAGGGAGGGTCCCTCCGCGGCGAACAGGTGCTGGAGGCCGGGCTCGCGGAGCCAGCCCTGGAGGCGTTGGCCATGGCCGCGGTCCGGCTCCACGGCCAACAGCTCGTAGGCCTTGCGGTTGGCCTCCACCAGCCGCCCGTGGGGGTCGAGCAGGGCCACGCCCACGGGCAGCTCCTGGGCGAGTCCCTCCAGCTGCCCGAGGCGGCGCCGGGTCTCGCGCAGCCGGCGGTCGCGCTGCTTGAAGTAGTACCGCAGCTCGCTCTCCAGGGTGTCCCAGGCGTTCTCGCCCGGCAGGGCCACCGCCCCTTCGCGGGAGTGCAGCCAGCCCCGCAAGGCGGTGAGCCGGGCCCGGGTCCAGGCCCACCCGGCGGCGCCCCCGGCGACGACCGTGGCCAGACCCAGGGCGAGCAGGGGCGGGTGCCAGCGCAGGAGCCCCAGGCTGGCCACCAGGACGCCGAGGGCGATGATCGCGCGGGCGAGGAGGGGGAACAGGCGCATGGCGGGCTAGGAGGCGTTGAAGCGGTACCCCGCCCCGCGCACGGTCTGCACGAGGTCGCGGGGGGCCACCGGGTCGAGGGCCTGCCGCAGGCGGCGGATGTGGACGTCCACGGTGCGCTCCTCCACCTCGGCGTAGGGACCCCAGAGGCGGTCGAGGAGCTGGCCGCGCTCGAAGACTTGCCCGGGATGGGCCATGAGGAATTGCAACAGCCGGAACTCCGTGGGGCCCAGGTGGATCTCCCGGTCCCCGTAGAGCACCCGGTGCTGGGCCGGATACAGGCGCAGCGCACCGGCGGTGAGCACCTCCTCCTGCAGCTCGGGGTAGCTGCGGCGCAGGAGGTTGGTGACCCGGGCCGCGAGCTCCCGGGGAGAGAAGGGCTTGGGAAGGTAGTCGTCGGCCCCCATCTCCAGCCCCCGGACGCGGTGCTCCTCCTCCCCCTTGGCGGTCAGCATGATCACGGGAATATGGCGGTAGGCGCCCTCCCCGCGCATGTGCCGGCACAGGTCGAGGCCGCTCATGCCCGGCAGCATCCAGTCGAGGATGGCCAGGTGCGGCGGCTCCTCCGCCATGCGGTCCAGGGCGGTCTCGGCATCCCCCGCCACCTCCACCCGGAAGCCGGCCGCCTCCAGGTTGTGCTGCACGAGGACCTGAATGGGCTCCTCGTCCTCGACGACCAGGATCCGGATGGGGCCGGCGCTGGCGGGAAAGGGGCTGGTCATAAGGGCGGATCCGTCTTCGGTGGGCTACACCCAGTAGGAGCCCACGGTCAAAAACTTCGAGCTCAGGCGCATGCCGGTGCGGATAGGCAGAGGCAGGCGCCGGCCGCCGCTCTCCTCGGCCCATTCCGCGTGGTGGCGCTCGTCCAGGTACATCTGCTCCAGCACCGCCCGGGTCCGCGGGTCGTTGTCCGGGACCTGGGCCAGGTGGCCCTGCAGATGGCGCATGACCTGGCGCTCGGTCTCGGCCACGAAGCCCAGGCTCCAACGGTCGCCGGCCAGCCCGGCCACCGCCCCCAGGGTCACGGAGCCGGCGAGCCACACGGGGTTGAGCCGGCTCGCCGGCACCCCGCCGGCGGCCATGCGCTCGCTGCACCAGTTGAGGTGGTCCTGCTCCTCGCGGGCGGCGCGGTCCATCTTGTCGGCCACCTCCGGGGTGCGGGCGGTGAGGCTCTGCCCCAGGTAGAGCCCCTGGGCGGCCACCTCGCCGGCGTAGTTGACTCGCATGAGCCGGCCGATGTGGCGGGCCTGGCCGCTGCCGGGGCCGGGGGCGTTGGGGGCCGGGACCTCCCGGGCGGGGGAGGACCGATTGTCGGCCTGCTCGTCCGTGACGCCGGCCACGGTGCGCAGGGCGCGGTCGAACTGACGGATGGCGGTCTCCACGAATAGCGACGGCATGGCGGAACCCTCTCGGCGGCTGTTGGCCCTAACAAAGAGGCCGCCGGACCGGCTTCCCAACCGTCCCCTGGAGAGGCATCATTTCCGGGCCCTTTCGAAGGAGGGCCGGCCCCGGTCCAGGGAGGGTCGCCGCGATCCCGGCAGCGCAAGGATGGATACCCAATGCGTCAATTCTATTACAGTCATCATATATTCATGTGCCTCAATGCACGCACCGAAGGCCGCAGGAGCTGCAACGGCGACGGACGGGCCGCGGAGCTGCGCCAGCACGCCAAGGAGCGGGTGGACGAATGGGGCCTGAAGAGGCCCGGCGGGGTCCGGGTCAACCAGGCGGGCTGCCTGGGGCGGTGCAGCGAGGGCCCCTGCCTGGTCGTCTACCCGGAGGGGATCTGGTACCGGTACCGGACGGCGGAGGACATCGACGAGATCCTGTTCGAGCACGTCATGAACGGCGAGCCGGTAACGCGGCTGCGGTTGGACGATGACTGAAACCCAGCATGCCCACTGCTCCGGGGGCAAGGGCGAGTTCCTCGATCTGGCCGGTCCGGCCGGGCCGCTCGAGGCGTGCCTGACCCTGCCCCCGGACGAGCCGCCCCGGGCGGCGGTGGTCCTCTGCCACCCCCACCCGCGGTACGGCGGGACCATGAACAACAAGGTGGTGGTCTACCTCGCCCGCGCCCTGCGCAAGCACGGCGCCGCCACCCTTCGCTTCAACTTCCGCGGTGTGGGAACCAGCCCCGGGCAGTTCTCCGGCGGGCCGGGGGAGGTGGCCGATGCCGCCGCGGCGGTGGACGCCCTGGCCACCCGGTTCCCCGACCTGCCCCTGTGGGTGGCGGGGTTCTCCTTCGGCTCCTACGCGGGCCTGCGCGCCGCGGCCGGGGACGCGCGCGTGCGCCGGCTGGTGGCGGTGGCGCCGCCGGTGGCCTGGTACGACTTCGCCTTCCTCGAGGCGGAGCGCCGCCCGGTGCTGATCGTGCAGGGTGGGGCGGACGAGGTGGTGGACCCGGACGACGTGCGTGCCTTCCGGGCCCGCATGGAGCGGGATCCCGAATGGCTCTGCTTCCCCGAGGCCGACCATTTCTTCACCCGGCAGGTGCGGGAGATGGCCGACCAGGTGGCGGCGCGCCTGTTCGGCGCGGCTGTCAGCCTCTCGGGGGAGATCCGGGTAGACGCCGATTGCAACGCGACCCATTCCCTGTGACCGGGGCGCGCCGCCCCGCGCCGGAGGAGGCCATGTCCGACGTCATCGCACAGCTCCGCCAGGCGGGCCTGTTCCGCGACCTGGACGACGACGTGCTCGCCGAGATGGCGGAGTATACCCACCCGCGCACCCTCGTCCGGGGGGAGATCCTCTTCCACGCCGACGACCCCTTCCGCAGCTTCTTCGTCGTGAACAAGGGCCACATCCAGCTCTCGCGGCTGGCGAGTACTGGGCATGAGAAGGTGGTGGAGATCATCGGCCCCAACGAGACCTTCGCGGAGGCGGTGCTGTTCATGTCCGGCAAGCGGTACCCGGTGGACGCCCGGGCCCTGGAGCCCGCGGAGCTGGTAGAGATCGGCGCGGAAGGCTTCAACCACCTGCTGGACACCCGCCCCGGCCTGACCCGCAACCTGCTCGCCACCATGAGCAAGCGGCTGCACCAGCTGGTCCAGGACGTGGCCGCCCTCACCCTGGAAGACGCCACTGGCCGGGTGGTGGGCTACCTCCTCGCCCAGACCGAGGCCGAGGGGGTGGATCAGCCCGGCACGGAGGTTCACCTGCCCGCCAAGAAGGCCGCCATCGCCAGCCGCCTCGGCATCCAGCCCGAGACCTTCTCGCGGGTCCTGGGCCGGCTGCGGGAGACGGGGGCCATCGACGTGGAGGGGGACCGCATCCGCATCCTCGACCCGCGACGGCTCCACGCGATCCTGGAATGAGCGCGCGGTCGCCGGTTTAGACCCGGTTTGGAAAAGTTGTATATTTGATTCCAGTCAATGCGGCACAATCCCCTCTCCGGTGTAATTCCCGAGTGGAACGGTAAGGGAGTCCCCGCATGCATCCGCGCAACCGCTGGTTCATCGTCTGTTCCCTGGTCTACGCCATCCTCGGCGGCGGCTTCGGGGTCTATCAGGCCTTCTTCCCGGGCACCCTGCCGGGCCTGCCGGCCCGGGCCCACGGCCACATCATGCTGCTGGGCTTCGTGGCCATGATGATCTACGGGGTGGCTCTGCACACCCTGCCGCGCTTCGCCAACAAGCCCCTCTATTCGGAACGGCTGGCCAACCTGCAGCTGTGGGCGGCCAACATCGGCCTGCTCCTGCTGGTGGCGGGCTGGCTGGGGTACTGGAAGGCGGTGCTGTTCGCCGGCGGGGTGATCGCCTGGGCGGCCATGGCGGCCTTCGCCTACAACATCATCCGCTCGGTGTCGGCGCGCCCCACCGGGGAGGAGGGCTGACCCATGGCGAACTACCACGGCTGCGACCTGCCCGAGGACCTCTACTACGACCTGGACTACGTGTGGGTGCGCCCCGAGGAGGACGGCACCTTCACCCTGGGCATCACGGACCCGGCCCAGACCATGAGCGGCCGCGTGCAGTACGCCCGCTTCAAGAAGCCGGGCAAGCACATCAAGAGCGGCAAGCCGGTGGGCCGGCTGGAGAGCAGCAAGTGGGCGGGGGGCATCCCCTCCCCCTTCGACGGCGAGATCGTGGAGGTGAACCCGCGCATGGAGCAGGACCCCGGCCAGGTCAACATCGACCCCTACGGCGACGCCTGGCTGGTGCGCCTGCGTCCGGACAATCCGGATACCGCGCTCGCCAACCTGGTAACCGGGGAGGCGGCCATGGACGGCATGAAGGAGTGGGTGGACCGCTACGACGTCTACTGCATGCGCTGCGCCGTCCCCGGCGCCGAGGAGGAGGGTGGCGAGCCATGAAGGTCACCCTGCTGGTCTCGGAGTGGTGCAACGTCTGCCCAAGCGCCGAACGGGTCTGGCGCCAGGTCAACGACGAAAAGGATTTCGAGCTGGAGGTCCTGGACGTGGCCCAGCCCGAGGGGCGCAAGGTGATCGCCGAGAAGCTCATCAAGACGGTGCCGGCGACCCTGGTGGACGGCGAGCTGAAGAAGGTGGGCGTGCCCGGGGCCGAGGAGGCCCGGGAGCTGGTCCGCTGCGCCCCGCCCCGGGAGGGGGGCGCCGAGGGGCGCGAGGAGGCGGCGGCCACCATGACCATGCGCCGGGGGCCCCGGCACATGGTGCGGGCCGCCGTGGTCTACCTGGCCCTGGGGGGCCTCAGTCTGGTGGGCTGGGGGGACCTCCTGGGCGGCGGCGTCGGCCTGTTCCACCTGTTCACCTACGGCTTCATCGCCTTCATGATCTTCGGGGTGGCCGAGCACATGCTCCCCCGCTTCACCGGCCACCCGATCCGCACCGGTTGGCTGCAGTCCGCCCAGCTCGGCCTCCTGCACGGGGGGCTTTGGCTGTTCGTGGTCGGCCGCTGGTTCGACATGATCCCGGTGGCCGGCTCCGGGGCCGCGCTCATGTGGGCCGGCATCGGGGCGGCGGCCGCCCGGCTCCTGCCCCTGGTGTGGCGCCCCTCCACCGCCGAGGCGGCCGCGGAACGTTCCTCCGGGACCGAGGCGGCTTGAACGGGGAGGCCGGGAAGGCTATACTAACTCGCTTTCTCCGGGGATTCCCCCAGCAAGAACGAGTTTCGGAGCGGGCTCGATGAAGACCTATTCGGCGAAACCGGACGAGGTGCAGCGCAACTGGTACGTGGTGGACGCCAGCCAGTACCGGCTGGGTCGTTTGGCCACCGAGGTGGCCCGGCGCCTGCGCGGCAAGCACAAGCCGGAGTATACCCCCCACGTGGACACCGGCGACTACGTGGTGGTGATCAACGCGCAGAACGTGCAGGTGACCGGCACCAAGCACACCGACAAGATCTACTACCACCACACCGGCTTCCCCGGCGGCATCCGGGAGACCCCGTTCTGGAAGCAGAACGCGGAGCACCCCGAGCGCATCATCGAGGATGCCGTGCGCGGCATGCTGCCCAAGAACCGGCTGGGGCGGCAGATGTTCAAGAAGCTCAAGGTCTACGCCGGGAGCGAGCATCCGCACCAGGCCCAGCAGCCCGTGCTGCTGGAACTCTGATCGAGGTCGAGAATGGCACAGCAGCAATTCTACGGAACCGGACGCCGTAAGAGCTCCACCGCTCGGGTATTCTTGCGCCCCGGCAGCGGGGACATCCGCGTCAACGGCAAGAGCCTGGCGGATTACCTGCCCCGGGAGACGGCCCAGATGATCGTCCGTCAGCCCCTGGAGCTGACCGAGACCGGCGACCAGTTCGACATCAAGGTGAACGTGGACGGCGGCGGTCCCAGCGGCCAGGCGGGCGCCATCCGCCACGGGCTGGCCCGGGCGCTGCTGGAGTACAACCCCCAGCTTCGTCCCACCCTAAAGCGTGCTGGCCTCCTTACCCGGGACGCCCGCGAGGTGGAACGGAAGAAGATCGCCCACCGCAAGGCCCGTCGGAGCCCGCAGTTCTCCAAGCGGTGACCGGATCGGGAATCCCCGCGCGAGCAAAAGGCCACCGGCAACGGTGGCCTTTTGTCGTGCGCCCCCCCTGTGGTTTCATGGATGCCGATCGAACCGGGCATCCAGCGCGCCGAGGAGTAACAGACCGAAATGGAAACCGCCCTACGCGTGGGTATCTTGGGCGGCTCCGGGTACACGGGGGTGGAGCTCCTCCGGATCCTGGCCACCCACCCCCAGGCCGAGGTGGCTGCCGTAACCTCCCGCAAGGCCGCCGGCCAGCCGGTGGCCGAAATGTTCCCTTCCCTGCGGGGCTGGGTGGACCTTGACTTCACCGACCCCGACCCCGGGTACCTCGCGGAGCATTGCGACGTGGTCTTCTGCGGCGTCCCCCATGGCGTCGCCATGCACCAGGTCCCCGCTTTGCTGGAGCGCGGGGTGCGGGTGGTGGATCTCTCCGCCGATTTCCGCATCGCCGATCGGGCGACCTACGAGCACTGGTACAGCGAGACCCATGCCGCGCCGGAATGGCTGGAGCGGGCGGTGTACGGCCTGCCGGAGGTGAACGCCGAGGCCATCCGCGGCGCCCGGCTGGTGGCCAATCCGGGATGCTACCCCACCGCCGTGCAGCTGGCCTTTCTGCCCCTGCTGGAGGCGGGGGCGGTGGATGCCGAGGGGCTGGTGGCCGATGCGAAGTCCGGGGCCAGCGGTGCGGGCCGGGAGGCCAAGACCCACCTGCTTCTGGCCGAGGCCGCCGACAGCATGTCCGCCTATGGTGTGGCGGGCCATCGGCACCTTCCGGAGATCGAGCAGGGGCTGACTCGGGCGGCCGCGGGTCCCGTGGAGGTCACCTTCGTCCCCCACCTCGCCCCTATGATCCGGGGCATCCACGCCGACTGCTACAGCCGCCTCCGGGACCCGGAGGTGGACGTGCAGGGGCTGTTCGAGGAACGGTTCCAGGGCTCCCCGTTCGTGGACGTGATGCCGGCCGGTAGCCATCCGGCCACCCGGACGGTCCGGGGGAGCAACCTGTGCCGGCTGGCGGTGCACCAGCCCAAGGGGAGGAAACAGCTGGTGGTGCTTTCGGTGATCGACAACCTCGTCAAGGGGGCCGCGGGGCAGGCGGTGCAGAACATGAATCTGATGGCTGGGCTTCCCGAGGCCACCGGCCTCAATACGCCCCCCATGCTGCCCTGAGGCGGTCGTGGACCAGCGCTACGCCTCCCTCGTCCTTCTACTGCACCCCAACCGGGGCCGGCCGCGAACGCTCTATATCCGGCGCGTGGTTTTCTTCGCCCTGGTGACCCTTCTGGTGCTCGGCATCCCCGGTTCCCTATGGGGGGCCTTCCAGCTCGGCATGACTTGGCGGGTGCATAGTACCGAAGGACTGGAGTCGCGGGTGGAGGACCTTGAGAACCAGAAATCCAACATGGAGGACACCATCCAGGAGCTGCGCAGTCAGGTTGCCCATCTTGAATCGGACAAGGCGCGGCAGTCGGGGCAGCTTGAGAAGCTGCGCCAGGTGCTGAACCGCCTGGAGACCCGCAACAACGAGCTCCAAGACCAAGTGGCCTTTTACCGGAACATCCTTGATCCCGACAAGGCCCAACGCGACACAAGCGTCCAGGACTTCCGGGTGCGCCGGGTGGACGGCAGGGGCCAGACCTACGCCTATTCGTTCCGCCTGATCCAGGGGATTGCCAAGAAGGAGCCGGTGCGGGGGTTTGCCCGGGTGGTTGTCACCTATGTAGACGGGGAGGGCGAGGAGGAGACCCGGTTCTTCCCGGAGGGGTCCGAACAACGCAAGCGCGGGATGGACGCAGAATTCCGATATTTTCAGAATTTCCAGGGCCGCATCCAGCTTCCGGAGAATGCTCAGCCCGTCCGGGCTACGGTGCAGCTCTACGACCGCAATAGCCTGGGGGAGCTTCTCAGCCAGGCCCATGACTGGAATCGCCTGGTCCAGGCCAAGGAGAAGGAAGACGACGATGATTCACAAGAAACGTAAGGTGAACACGGGGGGGACCCTTGAGACCATGATCGGTGCGGGGACCACCATCAAGGGGGACATTACCTTCGAGGGGGGGCTGCGGATCGACGGCACCCTGGAGGGGACCGTGAGCGCCCCGGACGGGAGCGGCAGTCGCCTGGTTATTTCCGACCAGGCCGAGATCCGGGGGGAGGTAAAGGTCCCTAACGTAGTGATCAACGGCCGGGTGATCGGCAATGTGCACGCCAGTGAGCGACTGGAGCTGCACGCCCAATCGAGTGTGGATGGAGACCTGTACTACGAGGTGATTCAGATGGAGGAGGGCGCAGGGATCACGGGAACTTGTACCCATGTCTCCTCCACTAAGGAGGGGAAAATCGGCGGCCCCGGAACGGCTAAACAGATCACGGAAAAGCCCGGGCTCCTGGAAGGTGGTGGGGAGGAGACGGCCACGTCCGCCCCTGCGAAGACAGAGTCCGGGTAATCCCGGAGCATTTTGACATCCCCGGACGGATCCCATAGCTTGGCCAGACGCCCATTTTGACGCGATCCGGACGTATCTTGGAATATCCCTCTTGCGGAGGTAGCAAGCCATGGCCGAAGCCACGGTTGGCATGGAAGAGCAAAACGAGCAGATTCCCGATCCGATAGAACTTACCGATAGCGCCGTGGAGAAGCTCAAGGAGCTGATGGCGCAGGAAGGCAACCCGGATCTTATGTTGCGGGTGTTCGTCTCCGGTGGGGGGTGCTCGGGCTTTCAGTACGGGTTCACCTTCGACGAGAACCGCCAGGAGGCCGACACCGTTGTCGAGAAGGACGGGGTGACCATCCTCCTCGACATGATGAGCATCCAGTACCTGATGGGCGCCAGTATCGATTACAAGGAAGACCTGGAAGGCGCCCAGTTCATGATCAACAACCCCAACGCTACCACTACCTGCGGGTGTGGCTCCTCCTTTGGGGTGTAGCACCGAATTCGGCGCCACAGGGCGGAAGCGCACAAGAAAGGCCCGGCCTGGGGACTCAGGCCGGGCCTTTTCAGCTTTCGAGCGCCGGAGTCCGGGCCTGGCTATTCCGTAGCGGCCATCCGGGTATCCTCCTCGCCGATGGCCTCCAACCAGGCGGTCAGGTGGTGGCGCCGTCGGTCGAAGTCCGCGCGGTGCTCGTCGGGAAGAGGCTCCGCCTCGGGGAGCTCAACCGTGAGCGGGTTGCGGTGATTTCCGTTTACCCGGAACTCGTAGTGCAGGTGCGGCCCGGTGGCCAGTCCGCTCTGCCCCACGTAGCCCACCGTTTGCCCCTGTTTGACGCGCTGGCCCTTGCGGAACTTTCCGAAGCGGGACATGTGAGCATAGACCGTGGTGTACTGCCCGGCGTGGCGCAGCATCACCACGTTGCCATAGCCCCCCTTGCGACCACGGAAGACCACCCGGCCGTCCCCGGTGGCCCGGATGGGGGTGCCGGTGGGGGCTCCGTAATCCACTCCCTTGTGGGCGCGACGCTCTTCCAGTACTGGGTGATCGCGGTTATTGGTGAAGCGGCTGGTGATCCGGGTGACCTTCATTGGGTTGCGTAGAAAGGCTTTGCGAACGGACCGACCGGCGGGCGTGTAGTAGTCGCTGTTGCCGGCGGCGTCGGTGAACCGAATGGCCTTGTGGGACTCCCCCCGGGTCACAAACTCCGCGGCGAGGATGGGCCCGTTTCCCACCTTCTCGCCGTCCCGGTAGTACTCCTTGTAGAGTATCCGGAACCAGTCCCCCTTTCGCAGGTCATGGGCAAAGTCGATATCCCAGCCGAAGATGCGGGCCAGTTCCATGGTGATGCCCTCGGGCAGACCGGCCCGGGCGCCGGCCTCCAGTAGGCTCGTGTCGATCTCGGCGTGGGCGGTGCGGATCTGCTCGGTGCGGGGGTACTTCTCAATCGCGGCCTCGTATTCGCCCCCTTCTTGCCGCCGCCAAGCGAGGTATCTCCCGGAATCGATCCCGTAGCGGATCTCTTCCGGTTCCTCCTGGTCGTTATAGTGCACGCGGATGGTCCGGCCGGACCGCATGCGCTGAACCGGGAAGACGTCCTGGCTCGCCCGGGCGAGGGCCCAGGTGGTGCGAGCGCCCAGCCCGACACGCTCCCCCATCTGCGAGAGGGTCTCCCCCTTTTTCAGCTCGTAGACTTCCCATTGCATGGCCGACTCTTTTTCGGCAATGGGGTCGGCCGCCGTTTCCCCTGCTTCTGTTCCGGATTCGGCGGGACGTGTGAAGGCGAGCGGATTGGGTAGGGTGGAGGAGCCTTGCCCCGTACCGTTGCCGGGAGTCAGCGTCATCTGTTGCGGTCCGGAGCCGGAGCCGGAGCTTCCCTGCATGCCATCGGGAATCATTCCGAGTAGACCGGAAGCCAAAACCGTCGCTAGACCCAACCCAAGGAACCGGGCCTTCGGGGAGCGGGCCAGGCGCTGCAGGGTGGTCGGCTCCGGGGAGGCAAAGGGTGGGGATCCTGTCCCTGAAGGGTCCTTGGATAAGGGAGGGGGGTCCGAGAGATCCTTACGATTACGAAAGGTGCGCGACATTCCCGGTTGGTCTCCTGCTCCGGTGAGATGAGGCGGTGGCGCCCCTGTATACCTGATTTCCGAAGCCGGAGGAAAGGGGAATCCTGTAGTGCCGCGCTTGGGGTGGGCGTAGCTCCTGGATAGGGAAGGAAAAGTTACAGGGAACGGTTAGGGCGGGCGAAAACTGCGGGGAGGGCAGGCTTGCGACCCTGGCCGAGTCAGAACAGGAACCAGGAGGCCAGCCCGAGGAACAGGAGGAAGCCGATGGAATCCGTGAGGGTGGTGAGCAGACCGCCGGAGACGAGGGCCGGATCGAAGCCCAGCCGCTTCAGGGTGATGGGGATCGCCGAGCCCAGAATGCCGCTGACCAGCAGGATGAGAGCGAGGGAGACGCCGAAGACCAGGGCTAGGCCGGGGCTGCCAAGGATGGAGTAGGCCACCGCCGCACCGACCAGACAGAAAAAGAGCCCGATCAACAGGCCCACGCTGGCCTGGCGGGCGGTCACCCAGGCGGGCGAGGCCCCTTCCATGTGGCCCAGGGCCATGGCACGGACGATGATGGTGGCAGTCTGGACCCCGCCCATACCCCCGAGGTTGGCCACGATGGGCATGAGGGCGGCCAGGGCGGGTAGCTGGGAGATGCTGCCGCTGAAGAAAGAGACAATGGTCGCCGAGAGGATGCCGGCGACCGCGTTGGTGGTGAGCCAGGAGGCCCGGCGCCGGAAGGCCCGGAGGACCGGCTCGGTGAGGTCGGAGGCCTCGTTGATGTTGGCCAGCCGGTAGAGGTCCTCGGTGGCCTCCTCCTCCATCACGCCGAGGATGTCGTCGGCGGTGATCTGGCCGAGGATGCGGCCGGTGTCGTCCACCACCGGCAGGCTGTGCAGGCGGTGCTTCCGGAACAGGGAGGCGACGTGCTCCTGGTCCTCTTCGGGGGCGACGTAGAGGGGGTCCATGTTGGCCCCCTCCACCACGGGGGTGTGGAGCTCCAGGCGCAGGAGCTGAAAGATGGAGATCACTCCCGCCAGCACGCCGCGGTTGTCCACCAGGTAGATGTCCTGCAGCTCCTCCAGATCGCGCCCCACCTTGCGCAGCTCCGCCAGCACCTTGCGGGTTCGGGTCTTGGCGGGAACCACGAAGACCTCCCGCTGCATGCGGCCCCCGGCGGTGTCCTCCGGATAGGAGAGCAGGGGCTCCACCTCGGCCCGGTCCTCGAAGGAAAGCCCGGCGAGGACGCGGTCGGCGGCGTGGTCCTTCAGGTCCTGGAGGAGGTCGGCGGCCTCGTCCGAGTCCAGGCCCTGCACCACCTCCGCCAGGACGTCGGGGGGGAAGTGGTCCAGGAGGTGCTCCCGCAGCCGCCCGTAGCTCTCGCTGATCAGGGGGCCGATCTCGGGGGCCTCGTAGAGGTCCAGACAGCGGTCCCGCTCCTCCTCCCCGAACTGGGCTAGCACTTTGACCTGGTCCGCGGGGTGCAGGTCCTTGAGGATGGCCTCGACGGTGGTGAGGTCCCCCTCGTCCAAGGCCTCGCGGATGCGGTCCACCGGGTCCGTGCTGCTGGAGGGGGCGGGGAGATTCTGGCTCATGGAATCGTTTCGTCGGGTGACAGGGAAAGGGCGGTTCAGGACATCATAAACTACCCCACCATGGAACCTTGGCCCGGGGTTCGGCTATCCTACGGGCCTCTTGCAACCCCTAGCGATGAGGAAAACGCCTTGGCCACGTCCGGGGATCCGGTGAGTATCGACCAGCAGATGGCGGAGATCCGCCGTGGCGCGGAGGAGATCCTGGTGGAGGACGAGCTCCGGAAGAAGCTGGAGCGCGCCGCGACCGAGGGCCGGCCACTCACAGTCAAGGCCGGGTTCGACCCCACCGCGCCCGACCTCCATCTGGGGCACACCGTGCTCCTGCAGAAGCTCAAGGCCTTCCAGGATTTCGGCCATCGGGTCTTCTTCCTGATCGGGGACTTCACGGGGATGATCGGCGACCCCAGCGGGAAGAGTGCCACCCGCCCCCCGTTAACCCCCGAGGAGGTGCGGGCCAATGCCGAGACCTACGCCGCCCAGATCTACAAGGTGCTCGACCCCGACCGCACCGAGGTGGTGTTCAACTCCGAGTGGATGAACCCCTTCTCCGCGGCGGACATGATCCGGCTGGCCTCCCAG
Source organism: Thiohalorhabdus sp. (assembly GCF_046545655.1). NCBI lineage: Bacteria > Pseudomonadati > Pseudomonadota > Gammaproteobacteria > Thiohalorhabdales > Thiohalorhabdaceae > Thiohalorhabdus > Thiohalorhabdus sp. Next base: position 43,683 of record NZ_JBKGZG010000016.1, read on the forward strand.
TACACCGTGGCCCGGATGCTGGAGCGGGAGGACTTCCATACCCGCTATACGGAAGGGCGGGCGATCGCCATCCACGAATTCCTCTATCCCCTGATCCAGGGGTACGACTCCGTCCACCTGGAGGCGGACGTGGAGCTGGGCGGCACGGACCAGAAGTTCAACCTCCTGGTGGGGCGGGAGCTGCAGCGCCATTACGGCCAGGCCCCCCAAGTCATCCTGACCATGCCGATCCTGGAGGGGACGGACGGAGTCCAGAAGATGTCGAAGTCCCTGAACAACTACATCGGCATCAACGATCCGGCGAAAGAGATCTTCGCCAAGGTCATGTCCATTTCCGACGACTTGATGTGGCGGTATTACGAGCTGCTCTCGGACCGCCCTCTGGGAGCGGTGGAGGCGCTGCAGCAGGAAGTGGCGGAGGGCCGCAACCCGCGGGACGTGAAGGTGGAGCTCGCGCGCGAGCTGGTGGGCCGCTTCGCGGGGGAGGACCACGTGGAGGAGGCCCAAAAGGCCTTCGAGGCCCAATTTCGGAACAAGCAGGTCCCCGAGGATGTCCCCGAGGTGGAGCTCACCGCCGAAGGGGACGAGGGGCTCCGCCTGCCCGCGGCCCTCAAAGGGGCCGAGCTGGTCGTCTCCACCTCCGAGGGTCTGCGCATGATCAAGCAGAACGCGGTACGGGTGGACCAAGAAAAGGAGCCGAACCGGGAACGGACCCTGCCCGTCGGCGGTCCATATTTACTGCAGGTGGGAAAACGCCGATTCGCACGGGTCTGGATCCGGGAGCCCCGATAGAGGGTGGACAAGGCCGGTGGGGATGCGTAGGCTTATCCGTTTCCGGTGGCCGGGGACGGTCTGGCCGGAGAGTCGGCGCGGCAAGGCTCGGTCGAAAAAATGCCGGAAAGGCCCTTGACCAGCGGCGCTCGATACGTAGAATACGCATCCGCATTGGGCGGGACGCCACGGCAGCGCAAAGGCCGGTCGCCGCCCGATTCGCTCTTTAACAATCTGGGATGAGGAAGCGTTGTAGGCTCTGTGGTTTGTGGGG
>NZ_JBKGZG010000017.1:0-44392 GCF_046545655.1 Thiohalorhabdus sp.
GCGCTTCGCCGTGTGCGTGGATACGGCCCACGCCTTCGCGGCCGGCTACGATCTGCGCAGCGCGGAGGGCTGGGAGACCACCTGGGCGGAGCTCGACCGGGAGGTGGGCCTGGAGCGGCTGGCGGCGATCCACGTCAACGACTCCGCGGTACCCTTCGATTCCCGAAAGGACCGCCACGCCAACCTGGGCCACGGGGAGATGGGAACCGAGCCGTTCCGCCGCCTTGTGACCGACCGCCGCACGTCCCGGGTGCCCCTGTTCCTGGAAACCCCTGGCGGGACCCCCGCCTGGGAGGAGGAGACCGCCTGGCTGCGCGTCGAGGCCGCCGACCCCCAAGGGACGGGGCCGCATTCCAATCTCCGGGACCGCGGGGGAGTCCCCGGTCGGTAAGGCAGAGTCTGTCCGCCACCTTTACGGGGCCGTTCCGGACCCCCCCACGGCGGGTAGCGTCGTCCCTCTGTCCCCGCCATCCGGCCCCGCGTCCGAAACGGCATCCGGACAGGGCCGTCACCCCCCAATACAGGTGCCGCTCCCGGCTTTCGGGATTCCTAATTTTTCCGTTCAAAAACAAACAAATAAATAAATGGCACGGGCCTTGCCTAGGGATGGGGGAACGCCCAGTAAGGGCTAGGTCTTCCTACCAACCATTACCTCTTTAAGGAGGGCTCCCATGGAAATCCCTGCCAAGCGACCCGCGAAGGGCGGCCTGTTCCTGGCGCTGCCCGGCCTGCTCCTGTTTTCCGGCAGCGCCCTGGCGGGCATCTACGGCGAGGAGGCGGATTTGACCGGCACCCGCGACACCTTCGACGTTGGCGGACTGGAGGCGTCTCACAGGTGGAGCAATTCCGACATACTCCTCAGTTGGGAAATCGCCCCGGACGGGGACAATTGGGACTACACCTACACCTGGACCATTCCCGAAGGCGCCCCTGACATCAGCCACTTCGACCTGGACGTGACCGACGACGCCTACGGCGACCCCGACGCCATCACCGACGCCAACACCGACACCGAGTGGGTGGACCTGTTGGCGGAGGATCCGGGCGGGTCGCCGGAGGACTACGAGAACCTGGGGGTTAAGTTCGACGCGGAACGGGCCGAGTACACCTTCACCTCCAACCGTTCCCCGGTTTGGGGCGATCTCTGCCTGAAGGATGGGGTCGGGGAGCCCGGACAGGGACCCGCCAACGATACCTGCGGGAATCTGACGGATATGGATGCGGACGACTTCCTCACCGCGGAGGAGTACGACGGCAATACGACCCTGCTCTGGAACACCGGGTACGGCAACCGGGACTCCGAGGAGGAGCTCCACTACATCGCCCGCCCCGACGCCATCAACGGCGGGAACGGGGGCAACGGAGGCAATGGCGGAAACGGGGATAACGGCAACGATATCCCCATCCCCGGAACCCTGGCCCTGCTGGCCGTGGGCACCCTGGGGGCCGGGCTTTCCTTCCGCCGGCGCAAGGAGGGCTGAATCTCACCCGGGTTCGCCGCCTGCCGTTCTGGTGCGGGAGCGTTCCTCCCCCCACACCCGCCTCACGGCCGGCGGCGAGGGCCCCCTTCCGAGGGGGCCTTTTCGCATTTCCGGCTAGTCCGTCGACGCCCGGGGCCGAACCAGGGGGACGAAGGCCACGGGGAGCACGGGCTCGCTGCGCACCGCCCCGTCGTCTCCCTTCGTCACCAGGAGCAGGTCCTGGCCCGCATCGGGGCCGTCCACCGGGATCACCATGCGGCCTCCGGCCGCCAGCTGGGCCACCAGGGCCTCGGGGATGGCGTCGGCGGCGGCGGTGACCAGGATGCCGTCGAAGGGAGCGGCCTCCGGCCAGCCCTGGCCGCCGTCGCCGAGGCGCACGGATACATTGTCGTAGCCCAGCCGCCGCAGCCGGGCCGCGGCCGCCTCCCCGAGGTCCGGCACCACCTCTACGGAGTATACCTGCGCCACCAGTTCGGCCAGGACCGCGGCCTGATAGCCGCAGCCCGTCCCCACCTCCAGAACCCGGTGCGCCGGCGCGGGGTCGAGCAGGTCGGTCATCAGGGCTACGATGTAGGGCTGGGAGATGGTCTGTCCGTGCCCGATTGGCAGGGGAACGTTGCCGTAGGCCTCCTCCCTCAGCTCGGGGGGCACGAACTCCTGGCGGGGAACCGCGGCCAGCGCCTCCCGCACCATGGGGCTCAGGCGGCGGCGTCCGGTATACCCCGCCGTGGCGCGGAACTCCTCCTCGATCTCCCGGAGCAGCCTTGCCTTTTCCTGCATGCCTGCCCTCCCCGGCCCCCGGGATTGGTGGCGGAACTTCCCTTCATATCCTTTGGACCGTACCGACCCGTCGCGATTCGGCAGGGAGGTCCCCAAGGAAGGCATCCGGACGTCCCCGGGACAGATATCGTGGATGGGGCCCGGAAAATTTCCAGGAGAAGCGCATAGCGGCGGACGCCGAAGGGAGGAAGGACAGCCGGATGGTCCAGAGCCCGACCGTCGCGAGAAAGCGGGGTTAAAGGTACAATACAGGGGAAACTACTTCACCCTATACTTCTGCCGTGGAGGAAATTTCCCCCATGCCCAGCGACACCACCGAGGCCGTGAAGAAGAGCCTGGGCCGCTGCCTGCATCACGGTGATGTCTTCGGTACCTTTTACCAGATCTTCCTGCAGCGGGATCCCCGCATCCCGGAGCTGTTCGCCAACACGGACATGGAAGAGCAGAAAAAGCTCCTGCGCAACGGCGTGAACAACGTCATCGCCTTCTACGACCAAAGCTTCACCGCCAAATCGGTCCTGGAGCGGATCCGCTACACCCACGGCCGGTCCCGCCTGAACATCCCCCCGGACCTCTACGGCCACTGGGTGGAGGCCATGATCCAGGCCGTCGGCCAGTTCGACCCGGACTTCGATCCCCTCCTGGAGCAGAGCTGGAGGAACGTGCTGAACAACGGCACCGAGTTCGTCATGGCCGGGTACCACGAGGACTGACGCGGCCCGACCGCGGATCCACCTGGTCCCTGGCAGTTCCGGGAAGAGCGCCCACAATTCCGGATGAGCGAAACAAGCCGCGAAGGCCCGAGGCGCCCGGGACGGCCCATTAATCAGGAAGCCCCCGGCCCAAGGCCGGGGGCTTCCTGTTTCATCCTGACGCTTGGGCTGGTGCCTGCCCCCTACCCCTTCCTGGCGTCCAGCTTCTCCTTGACGATCTGGTTCACCTGCTGGGGATTGGCACGGCCAGAGGTCTTCTTCATGACCTGACCGACGAAGAAGCCGAGCACCTTCTCCTTGCCGTCGAGGTACTGCTGCACCTGGCCCTCGTTCTCGCCGATGACCTCGTCCACCACGCCCTCGATGGCGGAGGTATCGGTAATCTGCTTGAGGCCCTCGCGCTCGACGATGGTGTCGGGGTCGGCACCCTCGGCGTACATGGGCTCGAAGACCTGCTTGGCGATCTTGCCCGAGATAGTCTCGTCCTCGATGCGCTGGACGAGGAGGCCGAGGTTCTCGGCGCTGATGGGCGATTCCGTGATGTCGCGGCCGTCCTTATTCAGGGCGCCGAGCAGCTCCACCATGGTCCAGTTGGCCGCCAGCTTGGCGTCGGCGCCGGTGGCCACCACCCGCTCGTAGTAGCCGGCCAGCTCGCGGCTGGTGGTGAGCACGGAGGCGTCGTAGTCCTTGAGGCCGAACTCGGTCATGAACCGCTCGCGCTTGGCGTCGGGCAGCTCGGGAAGGGAGCCCTGGGCCTCCTCCACCAGGCTCTCGGGGACGTCGAGCGGCAGCAGGTCCGGGCACGGGAAGTAGCGGTAGTCGTTGGCCTCTTCCTTGGTCCGCATGGATCGGGTCTCGCCCTTGTCGGCGTCCCACAGCCGGGTCTCCTGCGTGATGTGGCCGCCGTCCTCGAGCACCTCCTGCTGGCGGGCCATCTCGTAGGTGATGGCGCGCTCCACGTTGCGGAAGGAGTTGAGGTTCTTCAGCTCGGCGCGGGTGCCGAACTCCTCGCTGCCTTTGGGCCGAATGGAGACGTTGGCGTCGCAGCGGAAGGAGCCCTCCTGCATGTTGCCGTCGCAGATCTCCAGGTAGCGCACGATGGAGTGCAGCTTCTTGAGGTAGGCCACCGCCTCGGCCGGCGAGCGCATGTCCGGCTCGGAGACGATCTCGATGAGCGGCGTGCCGGTGCGGTTGAGGTCGATGGCGGTGACCCCCTCGCCGAAGCCCTCGTGCAGGGACTTGCCGGCGTCCTCCTCCATGTGGATGCGGGTGATGCCCACCACCTTGGGCTCGCCGTCCTCGGGCTCGGTACGCAGCCGGCCGTGCTCGATGAGCGGCAGCTCGTACTGGGAGGTCTGGTAGCCCTTGGGGAGGTCCGGATAGAAGTAGTTCTTGCGGGCGAACACGGAGCGCGGCCGCACCTCCGCCTCCACCGCCAGCCCCATCATCACCGCCATGCGCACCGCCTCGCGGTTGAGCACCGGCAGGGTGCCGGGCATGCCCAGGCACACGGGGCAGGTCTGGGTGTTGGCCTCCGCCCCGTACTCCGTGGAGCAGCCGCAGAACAGCTTGGACTGGGTGGAAAGCTGCGCGTGGACCTCGAGTCCGATGACCGGTTCGAATTCCATGGTTGGTGCCTGCTCCGATTTCGGGGCCAGTGCTCGGTCCCGAGATTCAGGGTTAAAGGGAGCCGGGTTCGCCGAGAGGCGGGGCAAGGCCTCCGGGCTCCAAGGGGTCCCTGGCCTGCGGCCATCCCTTCGGTCGCCCTACGGCCTTACCCCGCCTCCCGGCTTATTTCCCCATTACCCGGATTTCCGCAACAGGACGCTAGAAGCCCTCGGGGATCCGGGTGTGCCAGTCGGTGGCCTGCTGGTACTGGTGCGCCGCGTTCAGCAGCAGGTCCTCCCGGAAGAAGTTCGCCATCAGGTGCATGCCCACCGGCAGCCCGTCCTCGGAGAACCCGCAGGGGAAGGAGATCCCGGGCACCCCGGCCAGGTTGGCGGCGGTGGTGTAGAGGTCCGAGAGGTACATGGCGATGGGGTCGGTGGCCTTCTCGCCGATGCCGAAGGCGGCCGTGGGACTAGTGGGTCCGGCGATCAGGTCCACCTCCTCGAAGGCCTTGGCGAAGTCATCGCGAATGCGCGTGCGCACCTTCTGGGCCTTCAAGTAGTAGGCGTCGTAGTAGCCCGCCGACAGCACGAAGGTGCCCACCATGATGCGCCGCTGCACCTCGGCGCCGAAGCCCTCGGCGCGGGTGGACTCGTACATGTCCACCAGGTTCTCCGGCTCCGGCGTGCGGTGGGTGTAGCGCACGCCGTCGAAGCGGGCCAGGTTGGAGCTGGCCTCGGCGGCGGAGATCACCTGATAGGTGGGGATCGAGTACGGGTAGTGCGGGAGGTGGATCTCGCGGATCTCGGCGCCGAGCTCCCGGTACTGTTCCAGCGCCGCCTTCACCGCCCGCTCCACGTCGGGGGCCAGGCCCTCGGTGAAGAACTCCGCGGGCACCCCGATCACCTTGCCGGCCAAGCCCTGCTCCAGGGCACCCGCGTAGTCGTCCACCGGCTGGTCGACGCTGGTGGAGTCGCGCTCGTCGAAGCCGGCCATGGCCGCGAGCATGTGCGCGCAGTCCTCGGCGGTCACGGCCATGGGCCCGGGCTGGTCGAGGCTGGAGGCGAAGGCCACCAGGCCGTAGCGGCTGCAGCGGCCGTAGGTGGGCTTCAGGCCGGTGACGCCGCACAGCGACGCCGGCTGGCGGATGGAGCCGCCGGTGTCGGTGCCGGTGGCGCCGGCGCACAGCCGCGCTGCCACCGCCGCCCCGGAGCCGCCGGAGGAGCCGCCGGGCACCGTCTCCGTGTTCCAGGGGTTGCGCACCGGGCCGAAGTGGCTGGTCTCGTTGGACGAGCCCATGGCGAACTCGTCCAGGTTGGTCTTGCCCACCACCACAGCGCCGGCCGCGGCGAGGCGCTCCACCACCGTGGCGTCGAAGGGCGACCGGTAGTCCTCCAGCATCTTGGAGGCGCAGGTGGTGCGGCCCTCGACGGTGGCCAGCAGGTCCTTGTGGGCAACGGGCACCCCTTCCAGGGGCCGCGCCTCGCCCCGCGCGATGCGCGCATCAGCTGCATCGGCGGCCGCCAGGGCGGCCTCCCGGAAGGACTGCGTGAAGCTGTTCAGGCGGGGATCCAGCTCCTCGATGCGATCGAGATAGGCCTGGGTGACCTCGCGGCTGGAGAATTCCTTGTCCCGCAGGCCTTGCCGGATCCGGCTCAGGGTCAGTTCGCGAACCACGACAACCCCTTATTCGGTGATTGTTCGGCGGGCGGACCGCGCCCCGGGCGGGCGCGGCGTGCGGCGGGAAGCGGGGACGGGCTATTCCACCGAGCGGGGCACCCGGTAGTAGCCCTCCACCACATCGGGGGCGCTCTTCTGCAGCTCCTCCCGGCTCCATTCGCTGGTGACCGCGTCCGCCCGCAGGGGCTGGGAAAGATCCAGCGGGTGGGCGAGCGGCGCCACCTCCGCGGTGTCCACCTGCTCGATCTGATCGATCAGGTCCAGGACCCGCGAGAGGTCCTCGGCCACGTCCGCCGCCTGCCCGGGCTCCAGGCGCAGACGGGCGAGATGGGCGACTTGTTCGGCGGTATCCCGATCCAGAGCCATCGGCGCGCCTCCTGCATTGAAAGGAGCGAAGCTACCACACGCCCCACCGGGCCTCAAGTTGGGGGAGGTGCTCCACAAAAGCGGTTTTATCCCGTACAGTCCCCAATCGCCACAAGGGAAAGGGGGGGATGGCGGAGGCAGCCGCCGCCCCGTTTGGAACCAGTCCCGCGCCTCGAAGGGGGGGCGCAAGGGTGGTAGCATGAGCGCGCATCCGGGCGCCGGGATTTCCAAATTGCCGATGTCCCCGGCCCCTGCTACCCTACGGCACCACGTGAGTCAGTATTAACTTATGCTACCGACCGGTTGCCGCCAGCGCGGGACCGAACGGAGGATGGAACGCGGATGATTGTCGATCGCCTCATGGGGGCCTTCTCCAGCGACCTCGCCGTGGACTTGGGCACGGCCAACACCCTCATCTTTGTCCGCGGCAAGGGCATCGCCCTTTCCGAGCCTTCCGTGGTTGCCATACGGGAAGGCGAGCGCGGCATGAAACGCATCCAGGCCGTGGGCAACGAGGCCAAGGAGATGCTCGGCCGCACCCCGGGCAGCATTACCGCCATCCGGCCCATGCGGGACGGCGTCATCGCCGACTTCCAGGTCACCGAGGCGATGCTCAAGCACTTCATCCGCAAGGCCCACAGCAACCGCATCATGCGGCCGAGCCCGCGCATCATCGTCTCCGTGCCCTACGGGTCCACCCCCGTGGAGCGGCGCGCCATCCGGGAATCCGCCGAGAGCGCGGGGGCCCGCCAGGTGTTCCTCATCGAGGAGCCCATGGCCGCCGCCATCGGCGCCGGCCTGCCCATCGGCGAGGCGCGGGGCTCCATGGTGGTGGACATCGGCGGCGGCACCACCGAGGTGGCCATCATTTCCCTCGGCGGCATCGTCTACTCGCAGAGCGTGCGCATGGGCGGGGACAAGATGGACGACGCCATCGTCGGCTACATCCGCCGCAAGTACAACGTCATTATCGGCGAAAGCACCGCCGAGCGCATCAAGATCGAGATCGGCAGCGCCTCCCGGGTGGCCGAGGCCGACAACAAGGAGATGAGCGTCAAGGGGCGCGACCTGGCGCGCGGCATCCCCACCACCCTGAACCTCACCACCAACGAGATCCTCGAGGCCCTCGAGGAGCCCCTCAACACCATCGTCGAGGGGGTTAAGGTGGCCCTGGAGCAGGCCCCGCCCGAGCTGGCCGGCGACATCGCCGAGCGGGGCCTGGTCCTTACCGGCGGCGGGGCGCTGATCCACTCCATGGACAAACGGCTCATGGATGAGTCCGATCTGCCGGTGGTGGTGGCCGAGAACCCTCTAAACTGCGTGGCCCTCGGCGGCGGACGCGCCCTGGAGGAGATCGACACCTTCCGCGACGTCTTCGCCCGCGAATAGCGCTCCCGGCCCTTCGGGAACCGGCAACACAGGTCGCCGATGGGATTCCATGCCTCCACCCGCCAATCCAGGCCCGGCGTGGCCGCCATCGTGCTGGCGGCCCTGGCGGTCCTGCTCATGGGCGCGGACAGCCGGCTGGACTGGACCGAAGGCATTCGCAGCGCCCTGCTTTCGGCTCTATACCCCGTGCAGCGATTGGTGAGCGCCCCCGTCCTTCTCACCCAGGTAGTGACCGAGGAGGTGGAGAGCCACATCCAGGTTCACCGCAAGAACGAAGTTCTGCGGGAGCGACTTGAGAATCTGGAGGTGGAGAACCAGGAGCTGGAGGCGCTGCGTCGCGAGAACGACCGTCTCCGCCAGCTCCTCAACGAAGCCCAGCGCTTGAAGCGTTCGGTGAGTGCGGCGCAGATCATCGCCGAGAGCCCGGACCCCTTCCATCACACGGTGACCGTCAGCCGCGGAGAGCGCCATGGGGTCCATCCCGGACAGCCCGTTCTGAGCCCGCGAGGGGTGGTGGGGCAGGTTCGCAGCCGCTCTCCCCTCAGCGCGCAGGTCATCCTCCTTACTGATCCCAACAGCGCCATCCCCGTCCTGGTGCAGGACTCGCGTGTCCGTGGCATCCTCGCGGGCACGGGAAGCAAGGACAAGCTGGAGCTGCGCTATGTCCCTTCCAGCGCCCGGGTGGAGGCCGGGGACATTCTGGTAACCTCTGGGCTCGGGGAAGTTTTCCCCAAGGGGATCAAGGCAGCCCGGGTCCAGGAGGTGGTCCGGGACCCCCATTCCCCCTTCGCCGAGATCACAGCACGCCCCACCGTCCCCGTTTCCCGGCTGGAGGATGTGCTGCTGCTCGATCTGGATACCCAGAAACCGGCGGGACAGGAACGGACGAAGAGCCAGGACAAGGAGGCGTCTTGAACCTAAAGGGACATCTGGTTGTCGCCTTGAGCATCGCGGTGGCCCTGGGTCTCGGGGGGCTGCCGCTGGCGCCTTCCATCGCCTACCTCTGGCCCGACTGGGTGCTGCTGACCATCTCCTACTGGGGCCTGGCCGCCCCACACCGCTACGGGCTGGGGGTCGCGTTCGCCGCCGGACTGCTGCAGGACGTCTCCTCGGCCACCCTGCTCGGGCTCCACGCGCTGACCTACGTGCTGGCCATGTACCTGATCATCGAGAACCACCTCCGTCTTCGTCTCCTCCACCTCTGGGGGCAGACGCTGGTTCTCTTCTTCCTGGCCCTGGTCAGCATACTCTTTCAGGTCTGGGTGGAAGGGCCGATGGAAGACCTCGCCCCCAACCTCTGGGCGGTGGTCCCGGCCGTGACCACCGCCCTGTTCTGGTCGCCGGTGTTCCTGCTCCTGCGCAGCCTCCGGCAGCGCTTCGCCATCGCCTGACCTGCCATGGGCCTCCCCTCTCCCCTCGGACGCCGCGGTTCGGTTTCCGCCCCGCTCTCCTCCCGGATGCGGCAGTTCTCTCATTTCGAGAGCCGCACCCGGCTGGTGGGCCTGGTATTGCTAGGCCTCGGCCTCCTGCTCATGGGACGCCTGTTCTACCTGCAGATCGAGCAGTTCTTCCACTACCAGACCCTTGCGGACGAAAACCGCGTCACCGTGCGCCCGGTCCCTCCTCCCCGCGGGCTGATTTACGACCGGCGCGGGCGGCTCCTGGTGGAGAACCAGCCGGCCTTCGCCCTGGAGCTGTACCCCGAGAATGTGGACGACCCCTCCCGGGTCCTCGACCGGCTGGTTGAGGTGCTGCCCGAGGCGTCCGCCCTCCGGGACCAAATGGAGAAGCGGCTCGCCGAGAGCCCCCGCTTTCAGCCCGCAGTCCTGCTGGAAAAGCTGACCACCGAGCAGGTCTCCAAGTTCGCCGCTCAGCAGCACCGCTTCCCCAGCATCCAGATCCGGGCGCGCTCCCAGCGCAACTACCTGAAGGGTTCGCAGACCGCACATGTTCTCGGCTACCTCGGTAGCCCACACCGGCGGGACTTCCAGAAATTCGACCCGGACCTGTATCCCCCCGGGTCCCGGCTGGGAAAGATGGGACTGGAACGGGAGTACGAGGAGATCCTGCACGGTGCCCCAGGCCTGCGGGAGGTGGAGACCGACGCCTTCGGCCGCGTGGTTCGGGAGATCTCCACCGAGCCCCCGGAGCCCGGCAGAAACCTGATCCTGACCATGGACCAGGACCTGCAAGCGGCCGTCCACGAGGCCCTGGCCCCGTACCAGGAGGCCTCCGCAGTAGCCCTGGACCCGGAAACGGGGGGCATTCTGGCAATGGCCAGCCGCCCCACCTTCAATCCCAACGAGTTCATCGGGGGCTTCACTTCCGGGACCTGGGAAAAGCTCCAGCAGGACCCGGACGAGCCCCTGGTGAACCGCACCATCCGGGGGCTCTATCCACCGGCCTCCACCATCAAACCGGTCCTCGCCCTGGCAGGCCTCCGGGAGGAGGCGGTGGATCCTTCCACGGAATTGACCTGCAACGGGACTTTCAATACCGGCCAGGATGACCACACCTTTCATTGCTGGAAAACCCGCGGCCACGGCCCCATGACCTTGGACCAGGCGGTGGCGGAATCCTGCGACGTCTACTTCTACAAGCTGGCCGACCGGCTGGAAATCGGTCCCATCCACGAGGCCCTGGATGCCTTCGGCCTGGGTGCTCCGACGGGAGTGGACCTTCCGGGAGAACGCCGGGGAACCAACCCCGACCCCGAGTGGAAGCGGCGTACTCAGGGGGGCTTATGGTACCCCGGCGAAACCATCATGACCTCCATCGGGCAGGGCTACATGCAAGCCACCCCACTGCAGCTCGGCCGTCTTACCGCAGCCCTCGCCAACGGCGGGAAACGGGTCACGCCGCACCTCGTCCACGGAACCCAGGATCCGGTCACCAAGGAAGTGGACTACCGCGAGCCGGAGCAAACCCCCATCGACCTGGTGGACGAGGAATCCCTCCAGGTGGTTCGGGACTCCATGCGCCAAGTGGTGGCCTCCGACAGCGGCACGGCCCACTCCATCGCCGGGGGCTGGATCCCGGTGGCCGGCAAGACGGGGACGGCCCAGGTGGTCCGCATCGACCGGGACAGGGAGGAGCAGCTTGACCCCGAGGAAAAGGCGCGCAAGCTCCGCGACCACGCCCTGTTCCTCGCCTTCGCCCCCGTGGAGGATCCGCAGATCGCCGTGGCGGTGGTGGTGGAGCACGGCATTAGTGGCGGTCAATCGGCCGCCCAGGTGGCCCGGCACATCATCGATAGCTACTTCGAGGTGGACTCCTGATGGCCCTCCTCAGCGCGGACAGCCCTTGGCGCCGGTTCGACTGGCCCTTCTTCCTGCCCATCCTGGGCCTGGCCATCATCAGCCTCGTCGTCCTTTACAGCGCCGGCGAACAGGATGCGGGACTGGTTCTGGGACAGGCGGCCCGCATGTCCATTGCCTTGGGTGCCTTTTTCCTGGCCGCCGCCGTTCCCCCACGCCTGTATGCCCTACTGGCGCCCTACCTGTACGCTGGGACGCTCCTGCTTCTGGTTCTGGTGCCCTTCATCGGAAGTTCCGGTATGGGCGCCCAGCGCTGGATCGAGCTTGGGCCAATCACGATTCAGCCCTCGGAGATCATCAAGCTGGTCCTGCCCATGGCCCTGGCGGCCTTCCTGAGCCACCAGGAATATCCCCCCAAACCGACTGTTCTGGCCACCTGCTTGGCCATGATCCTGCTTCCCACCGGCCTGGTCATGATGCAGCCCGACCTCGGCACCGCCGTACTCATCGGGGCCTCGGGTCTGGTCATCCTGTTCCTCTCCGGCGCGCATTGGGGATATTTCGCGGGTCTTGGGGGCCTGGTCCTGGCGGCCCTGCCTTCCGCCTGGTACATGCTCCACGACTACCAGCGCCAGCGGGTCCTCGGCTTCCTGAACCCGGAAGCCGACCCCCACGGCACGGGGTACCACATCATCCAGAGCAAGATCGCCATCGGCTCCGGCGGCATGACCGGCAAGGGGTGGCTCAACGGCACCCAGGCCCAGCTGGACTTCCTGCCCGAGCGGCACACCGATTTCATCTTCGCCGTGATGTCCGAGGAATTCGGCCTGATCGGGGGGGTGGCCCTGCTAAGCCTGTACCTGCTTCTCACCATGCGGGGCCTGGTGATCGCCTTCCGCAGCCGGGACATCTACAGCCGGCTGGTGGCCAGCGGCCTCTCCACCATCTTTTTCTTTTACGTGGTCATCAACATAAGCATGACCACGGGGCTCTTGCCGGTTGTCGGGGTTCCGCTGCCCCTGGTGAGCTATGGGGGCTCCTCCCTCCTGGCCCTGATGGGCGGCCTGGGTCTGGTGATGGGCATCAGCATGCGTCGGGGACGGTGAAGGGGGACACGGGCCGTGGTAATATCCATGTCATCCGGCGCCTGTCGCCGCATGTCCATTCGTCAGCCCAGGATCCTGCGCGACCCGACCATGGCCTTCCTGCCATCGCCTTGCATCCAAGTCTCCGGACTCCCTGGGGGCCGTGGCCGTTCGGGGCTCCCCTTGCTGGGGGCCCTCCTGGCCTTCCTGGCGGCCGGTTGCGCCACCCATCACGGGGAGGGGCGGGAGGGAAAAGCCTCCGCGTCCGGAGGGGACAAAACCAGCCCCTACGAGGTGGACGGCGACTGGTACCGGCCCCTCGGGAGTGCTCAGGGATACCAGGAGGAAGGCCTTGCTTCCTGGTACGGCGACCAGTTCCATGGCCGCCCCACCGCCAACGGGGAGGAGTTCGACATGCACCTGCCCACAGCGGCGCACCGGACCCTTCCCCTACCCACCATGGTCCGCGTCACCAACCTGGAGAACGGCCGCTCCACCCAGGTGCGGGTAAACGACCGCGGGCCCTTCGTGGACACCCCGGACCGGATCATTGACCTGTCCTATGCCGCAGCCAAGCGCCTGGGCATGGACAAGCAAGGGGTGGCGCAGGTGCGGGTGGAGGCCATCGGCGAGTCGGGGGAGAAAGGGCCGGAAAGCGCCCGGAACGAGTTGAAAGACGGCGGAAACCGGGTCTACCTGCAGGTGGGGGCCTTCCAGGAGGAGGGCAACGCCAAACGGCTGAAGCAACGCCTCCGGGACCTTGACCTCGACGCGGTGGAGATCGCCAGTTCCCAGCGAGACGGCTCCCCCATGTTCCAGGTCCGGATCGGGCCCCTGCCCGGGGTGGGCCAGGCCGACGACCTGGCCCAGCGACTCCACCGGAAGGGTCTGCCTACGGGCCACCTGGTCCGGGACTAGCCCCGCCTCAAGCCGCCCACCGCTCGACCGGCGCCATCCCGAGGTGCGAAATGGCGGGCCCCTCGCCCCGAGCCGACCCAGTTCGATCCAAAAGAAAGCGCATTTCCGCGTCGGGGCTCCGGCCGTGGAACAACAAACCGACGGAATCGACGTGCCATGATCCATCTCCGAAACCGCATCCGGTGGCTGCTGCCCGTCCTTCTGCTCCTCGCCCTGCCCGCCACGGGGGACGAGGTTCCCGAACCGCCGGAGGTGGAAGGCCACTCCGCCATCCTGATGGACGTCCACTCCGGACGGGTCCTGGCCAGCCAAGGGAAGTCCGAGGCCTGGCCCCCGGCCAGTTTGGCCAAGCTTATGACCCTCTATACCGCCTTCTCCGCCCTGGAGGAGGGACTCATCGCCCCCGACGACAAAGTCCGGGTGAGCGAGGAGGCCTGGAGCACCAAGGGGTCGCGCATGTTCCTGGAGGCGGGAAACGAGGTTCCCCTGAAGCGGATCCTGAAGGGCATCGCGGTGAAGAGCGGAAACGACGCTTCCGTCGCCCTGGCCGAGCACGTGGCGGGCTCCGAACGGGCCTTCGTGGAGCTCATGAACGAGCACGCCCGGGAGCTGGGGCTGGAGGACACCCGCTTTGCCAACGCCACCGGCCTGCCCGCCAAGGGGATGAAGACCACCGCCCGTGATATGGCCCACCTGGCGGCGGCCCTGATCCGGGATTTCCCGGACCGCTACTCCATGTTCTCCGTCCGCAAGATGACCCACAACGACGTCACGCAGTACAATCGCAACCGCCTCCTTTGGTGGGACGAGACGGTCGACGGTCTAAAGACCGGCCATACCGAGGCGGCGGGATACGCCTTGGTGGCCTCGGCGAAGCGGGAGGGAATGCGCCTGATCTCGGTGGTGATGGGCACTGACAGCGAGCGAGAGCGGGCCAAGGAATCGCAGGAGCTGCTGGACTACGGCTTCCAGCACTTCCGCACCTTCAAGCTATACGAGGCGGGGGAGCCCCTGCACGATGTCCGGGTCTGGAAGGGCGACCGGGATCACGTGGAAGTTGCCTTGCCGCAGGACCTCTACGTCACCCTGCCCCAGGACCAGCGCGACCGGCTGGAGGTGACCCTCGATTTCACCACACCCCTGACGGCCCCCGTAACGCAGGGGTCGGATGTGGGCCGCCTAACCGCCACGCTGGAAGACCGTACACTGGCCACCGCGCCCCTGACCACCCTGGAGGAGGTTCCCCCTGGGAGCTTCTTCCGGCGTGCCCTCGACAGCTTCCGGGCCTGGTTCACGACGGAGTAGCGCTTTGTCCGAGCCCACATCCATCGCCTATTTGAACGGGACCTTCCTGCCCCTGTCGGAGGCCCGGGTATCCATTCTGGACCGGGGCTTCCAGTTTGCAGACGGCGTTTACGAGGTCATCCCCGTGTATGGCGGCAGGCCCTTTCGCCTGGACGCCCATCTGGCCCGGCTTGAGCGCTCCCTCCGGGAGATCGGCATGGAGCCCCCGATGGCCCGGGACGACCTGGGGGAACAGGTGGAGGAGCTGATCGCGCGCAACGGGGGTCAAGACTGCCAGGCCTACATCCAGGTCACTCGTGGGGAGGCGCCCCGGAACCATCCCTTCCCCGACGCGGTCCATCCCACCATGGTCATGACCTGCACGCCGGTCACCCCGGTGCCCGAGGCGTGGACCCGCGAGGGGGTCTCGGTGATCACGGCCGAGGACATTCGCTGGGCGCGCTGCGACATCAAGTCCATCGCCCTGCTCCCCAACGTGATGATGCGCCAGAAGGCGGCCGAGGCCGGGGCCTTCGAGGCCCTCTGGGTCCACCAGGGGAGGGTCATGGAGGGCGCGGCCTCCAACGTCTTCGCCGTGTTCGGCGGCCGGGCCGTGACCCCGTCCGACGGATCCCGGGTCCTGCCCGGGATCACCCGCGACGTGGTCCTGGAGCTGGCGGCCGAGCAGGATCTACCGGTGGCTTCGGGGGAGATCGCCGCGGCGGACCTGCCGCAGGCCGAGGAGATCTGGATCACCTCCAGCACCAAGGAGGTTTTGCCGGTGTCCCGGCTGGACGGCCAGCCGGTGGGCGCGGGGCGCCCCGGCCCCCTCTTCCGGACCGTGCTGGACGCCTACCGGGCCCGCATCCGGGAGCTGCGGGCCCGAGCCGAGGAGGAACAGCCATGAGCGCGCAATGCCCGCTCGGTGGGGCCCAAGTGGAGTACCCCATCCCCTACACCGTCAAGGCCTTCGGCGCCAACGACGCCGGCTTTCCCGAGCGCGTGCGCCGGGTGGTGGAGCACCACGCCGTCCTGGGCGCGCACGCGGTGCACACCCGGGAGAGCCGCAACGGCCGCTACATCAGTGTCTCCTGCGCCTTCCAGGCCGAGAGCCGCGAGCAGCTGGATGCCATCTATGCCGACCTCCAGTCCGATCCCGACGTCCTCGCCGCCCTCTGAGGACGGAGCGGAGCCCCGGGTCCGCGACCTCGGCCGCCGGGAGTACGAAACGGTCTGGGCGGCCATGCGCGCCTTCACGGCCGAGCGGACGGCCGGCACCCCCGACGAGCTGTGGCTGGTGGAGCACCCGCCCGTGTTCACCCAGGGCCGCAACGGGCGCCCGGAGCACCTGCTGAACATCACCGGCATCCCGGTGGTGGAGACCGACCGGGGCGGCCAGGTCACCTACCACGGCCCCGGCCAGGCGGTGGCCTATCCCCTGCTCGACCTGCGCCGACGCGGCTGGGGAGTGCGCCACTACGTGGCGGCCCTGGAGCAGGCCGTAATCGACCTGCTCGCCGGGTACGGGCTGGCCGGGGTTCGCAAGGAAGGCGCCCCGGGGGTCTACCTGGACCGCCCCGGTCTGCCCAAGGTTGCGGCCATCGGGCTGCGGGTGCGGGGGGGCTGCACGTACCATGGGGTGAGCCTGAACCTTACCAACGACCTTGAGCCGTTCACCATGATCAACCCCTGCGGATACGCCGGCATGGCCGTTACCCGCCTCGCTGACCACGTTCCCGGGCTGGACGCAGGGGCCGCCAGAGGCGCCTTCACGTCCGCCCTTCTCCACCAATTCCATCCATCCCAGGAGTCCGTCCATGGCCGATAGCCGCCGGGACGCCGGGGCCGCCCCCGGGCAGGAGCCCGCGCACCCCCACCCCGGCAAGGGCGAGTACAAGATGCGCAAGGCGCGCTTCGACCGCACCCAGGAGGATCTGGGCCGCAAGCCGCGCTGGCTGCGCGTGCGCTCCCCCTCCGACCCCCGGGTCCAGGAGATCAAGGACATTCTCCGCAACCACGAGCTGCACACCGTCTGCGAGGAGGCCTCCTGCCCCAACCTGGGGGAATGCTTCGGCGGGGGAACGGCCACCTTTATGATTCTGGGCGAGGTGTGCACGCGGCGCTGCTCCTTTTGCGACGTGGCCACGGGGCGGCCGGCGCCGCCGGACCCGCTGGAGCCCGCCCGCCTCGCCGCCGCGGTGGCGGCGATGGGCCTGGACTTCGCCGTGATTACCTCCGTGGACCGGGACGACCTCGCCGACGGGGGTGCGACCCAGTTCGCCGAGGTGATACGCCTGCTACGGGAACAATGCCCGGGCACGGGGGTCGAAGTCCTCACCCCTGATTTTCGGGGCTGCGAGGAGAAAGCGCTGGCCCGCTTGGCGGAGCACCCGCCCACCGTCTTCAACCATAACGTGGAGACGGTGCCGGAGCTTTACTACACGGTGCGCCCCAGCGCCGATTACCACCGCTCCCTGGGCCTGCTGCGCCGCTTCCGCGAGGTTGTTCCGGATGTACCCACCAAATCGGGGCTCATGCTGGGCCTCGGGGAGGAGCTCGACCAAGTACGCCGGGTAATGGTGGATCTGCGCGCCAGTGGGGTGGACATCCTTACCCTGGGCCAATACCTGGCGCCTAGCGGCCACCACCACCCGGTGCGGGCCTACATCCATCCCGACACCTTCAAACGACTGGAGGAGGAGGCCCTGGAGCTCGGCTTTCTTAGCGTCAACGCCGGCCCCCTGGTGCGCTCCTCCTACCACGCGGGAGACCACATTCCCGAGCGGCCCTCGCCGCTTTCCGATTGACAGTCCGCCGCTTTGGCCTGATACGCTGAAGCTCCAACTTTTATAACCGCCTGCGGGCGCCGGGCGCCCGGGCAAACCGCGCGAAGGAAGAGTTCATGGAAAACCGAATGACCGTACCTACCCACCGAGCCAGCCTGCGGGCCATGCTGATCGTAGCCATGACGGGGGCCCTGTTCACGGGATCCGCCGTCGCGCAGATGGGGCAAGAAGGCGGCGCCGGGGCTCCTGGGGAGGGACAACAACAGCCTTCCATGAGCGAGGAGGATCGCCAGGAGCTCCAAAAGGCCCAGGAGCAGGTACAAGAACTCCAGCAGCGGCTCGGCGAGATCCAGCAGGAGGCCCTCGATAACAATCCCGAGCTCCAGGAGCAGCAGGAGGATCTGGAGGCCCTGCTCAAGGAAAAGATGCAGGACGAGGGGACCGCTCCGGACGAAGACCTCGACCGCATGAAGGAGATCCGCGAGGACCTGAACGATAACGAGGACATGGCGGAGGATGAGCGCCGCGAGCTCATGCAGGAATTCCAACAGAAGGCCCAGGGCTTCCAGCAGGCCCAGCAGCAGGCCATGCAAGACTCCGAGGTCCAGGAGGCCCGGGAGGAATTCCGCGATGACCTGCTCGGTGCCATGAAGGAAGAGGACCCCAAGGCGGAGCAGCTCATCAAGGATCTGGAGCAGACCCAGAAGGACTTCCAGGAGATGATGTCCGAGCGCTTCTCCGGCCCCGGTGGCGGCCAGGGTGGCGGCCAGGCCCCGCAAGGTGGCGGTCAGGCTCCGCAGGGCGGCGGTCAGGCTCCGCAGGGCGGCGGTCAGGCCCCGCAGGGTGGCGGCCAGGCCCCGCAGGGCGGCGGCGCTGGCCAGACGGAATAGGTCGGCCTGACAATCAGGCTTTCTTTTGCCGCCCCCGGGCCTTCCCCGGGGGCGGTTTGTTGTGTAATCCTTCAGCCTCTCCAGACACTCCGGGAGATCTCCCAGGTTCTGCCGGCCCCTAGCCCGCCTTTCGCGAGGTCCGATGAAGCGGTCCCCTCAACGGCTCCTTTTCGCCCTCGTCACGCTCCCGCTCATGGCGACCCCGGCCCCGGCCCAAGAGGGCGAGGAAGGTCCGGTCACCATGGAGGCGGACCGCATCTCCCTGGACGGGCCGCAGGTACAGGCGTGCGGCAATGTGCGGGCACGACGGGGGGAAACCCGAATGGCCGGGGACCGCGCAACCTACCGGCGGGATACCGGGTGGGTGGACCTAGAGGGCAACATTCGGGTCCGCGATACCGGCTACGAGGCCACCGCCCCCTCGGCTCGCCTGAACCAGGAGACGGGACTGGGGGAGATCCGGGAGCCACGGCTCCACCTCCTGGACAGCGATGCCTGGATCCTGGGCGAGCGCCTGGAACGCTACGCCCCCGAACGGTTCCGCATGGACAACGCCATGTACACCGCCTGCGCCCCGGACGCCCCGCCCTGGGCCCTGCGCTCCGGCACCATTAACGTGAACCAGGAATCCTCATTCGCCCACCACTGGAACACCCGCCTGGAGCTGGCCGGCTGGCCGGTGCTCTACACCCCTTATTTCGGGCACTACACCGACGAAGAGCGGCACACGGGCTTCCTCTATCCCTCCGTGGAGTTCTCCGGGAGCCGTGGCACGGACATAACGGTGCCCTTCTACTGGAACATTGCCCCCCAGATGGACGCCACGATCGGCCTGCGCAACATGACCGCCCACGGCCTCATGCCGCAGGTGGAGCTCCGCCATCTGGGGGAGGACGTGGAAACCCGCCTGTACGGTGAGCACCTGGCCAACGACAAGGTGACGGGCGACGACCGTTACTACTACGCGGCGGAGCAGCGTGGAACGCTCCCGGGCGAGGTGAGCTATCTGCTGGACGCGGAGCGGGTCAGCGACCCGGAATACCTGTCCCTGTTCGGCCGCGACCTGGACCGAGGCTCCCAGCGCTACCTCCCCTCAGTGCTCTCCCTGTCGCGGAGCTGGGGAAACTTCCGGACCGACGCAAGCTTCTCCTACCTACAGGACCTGCAGGACTTCAACGCCCCCGACACCCTGCAGGAACTGCCCCGGCTGAGCCTGCAGGGCGACCAGCCCCTGTTCGGAACCCTGCCCGGCTACTTGGAGCTGGAGGGCGAGTACGTCAACTTCTATCGGGAGGAGGGCGAACGGTATCACCGCTCCTTCTTGGATCCCTCCTTGAGCCTTCCCCTGGATACCCGCTATGGCTCCATCGAGCCCCGGGCAGGTGTCCACGCCACCGCCTATCGGGGTTCCGGAAGCACCCCCGGAACGGGTGACCGGGACCAGACACGCACGCTGCCCCATTTCAGCCTGCGGGCGGACAGCCGGGTCCACCGCATCTGGAACCTCGACGGCGGGGCCCTTCGCCACTCCATCGAGCCCGA
This sequence comes from Thiohalorhabdus sp., assembly GCF_046545655.1. Classification (NCBI taxonomy): domain Bacteria; kingdom Pseudomonadati; phylum Pseudomonadota; class Gammaproteobacteria; order Thiohalorhabdales; family Thiohalorhabdaceae; genus Thiohalorhabdus; species Thiohalorhabdus sp. The sequence goes on from NZ_JBKGZG010000017.1 coordinate 19,780, forward strand.
GCTTTTCTACCTCTACATTCCCTATGAGGACCAGGACGAGCTTCCGGTCCTGGACACCAAGGACTCGCCCCTGCGCTTCGACGACCTGTTCGAAATGAACCGCTTCTCCGGCATTGACCGCATCAACGACGCCAACCAGCTCACCACCGCCCTGACCAACCGCGTGGACGCCAAGCGGGGACAGCGGCACTGGGAGGCCGGCCTCTTGCGCCTGGGACAGATCCATTATTTCCAGGATCGCCGGGTCACACTGGATCCGGGGACGGAGCGGGCTACCAGCGCCACCTCCAACTACTTCGCCGAGTTCGGCCTCCGGCCTATCCCGGAGGTCGCCCTCCAGGGGGCCCTGGAGTATGATCCGGACCGGCCGGCCTTCGCCCTGAACCAAATGGACTATTTCCAGTCTCAGCTCACAGCCTCTCACCCGTCCGGCCACCGGTTCAGCGCCCGGTATCTGGCCCGTAACGCCTTTACCGATGGCTCCCCCGAACCCGTCACCGAGGAATACCGGGCCGCCGCCCAGCTGGACCTCGGACCCAGTTGGGACGCTTTCGGCAGCTATCGGTATTCGGCCCTGAACCGGGAACCGTTGGAGCAGGAAATCGGGTTGGACTATCATGCCGGGTGCTGGGGCGTCCGCCTCGCCTACCAGGACCGTCTGTTGCGCCGGAGCGAGGCGGGCGAGCGCGATACCACCGTGTACCTAACGGTCCGCCTGCGGACCCTCGGCGAGTTCGAATTCGGCACCGATCCCAGCGACCTCCGGTAGCCCCTTCACCCATCAGTGACGCCAGCTTGCGGGAGTCCGACCAGTTGCCAACCATGCCAGCGAACCCCGGTTTCCGGATCCGCCGCCTGGGCCGATCCCTGTTCCTGACGCTCGCCCTGGGGGCGACGTTCTGGGCATCCTCCCCCGCTCCGGCCGCCCAGCCCGTGGACCGGATCGTGGCGGTGGTCAACGACGAGGCCATCACCGCCACCGAGCTGGAACAGGCCCTTCAGCAGGCCATTTCCGAACTCCGCCAGCGTATGGGCCCGGGGAACCTACCCCCGCGCCAAGTGCTGCGCCGCCAGATCCTGGACCGCCTGATCATCGACCGGATCCAGCTGCAGCGGGCCCGGGAGCAGGGCATCCAGGTTTCGGCCCAGGAGGTGGACCAAGCCATCGGCCGCGTGGCCCAGCAGAACAACATGGCCCCCGGCCAGTTCCGCCAGGCCCTGCGCAGCCAAGGGATCGACTTCGCCCAATACCGTCAGCAGCTGGAGGAGCAGATCCTGCGCAGCCGCCTCCAGGACCGGGAGGTCCGCTCGAAGGTTCAGGTCACCGACGAGGAGGTGGAGAGCTACCTGGCCCGTCAGGGGCAGGGCGGACCTCAGCGCTACGAGTACCAGCTGCAGCACATCCTGGTGGAAGTTCCGGAGGAGGCCTCCCCGGAGGAAGCGGATCGGCTGCGGGACAAGACCGAGGAGCTCCGGGAGCGCATCCGCGATGGCGAGCAGTTCGGCAAGGTGGCTGCTGCCGAATCGGACGGCCAGAACGCCCTTGAGGGGGGCGAGCTGGGCTGGCTCCAGCCCGGGGAGCTCCCGGCGCCGGTTCTGGCCGAGGTGGAGGCCGTGGAGCCCGGACACCTGTCCCGTGTTGTGCGGACCCCCAGCGGCTTCCACCTGTTCAAGGTCACCGACCGGCGGGAGGTGAAATCCACGGAGGAGAGCCAGGTGAAGGCCCGCCAAATCCTCTTGCACACCGACGCAGGGCGCACCGAGCGAGAGGCCCAGCGTTTGGCGGAGGATCTCCTGGAGCGGGTGCGCACCGGAGAGGCCGACTTCGCGGACCTGGCCCGGCAGTTCTCCGACGGACCCTCGGCCCAGGACGGCGGGGCGCTGGGCTGGATCAGCCGCGGCGAGATGGTGCAGCCCTTCGAGGAGCTGGTATTTTCCCAGGAGCCCGGCACCTACGGCGGGCCCGTGCAGACCCAGGACGGCATCCACATCGTCGAGATCCAGGACAAGAGGGAGAAGACCATCGACCCCGAGGACCGCGAGAAGGCCGCCCAGAACGCCCTGCGCACCCGCAAGACCCGGGAGCGCATGGACCAGTGGCTCCGCCAGCTGCGGGCCCAAGCCTTTGTGGACATCCGCCTCGATGAACAGTAGGCCCGGGCGGGCGACGCACGGCCCGGAGGACGCTCCCGGCGCGACAGGGTTTGCCCAGGCATTCCTGAAAGTCCAGGCGGTTTCCCCCCCACTGGCCGGTTAGGGCCGCCATGCGACTCGACCTGTTCCTGAAGACCACCCGCCTCATCAAGCGCCGCCCGCTCGCCAAGGAGGCGGCGGAGGCCGGCTGCATTACGCGCAACGGCCGCCCGGCCAAGGCCGGCGACGAGGTCAAGGCAGGCGACCGTCTGGTCATCGACCTCGCCAACCGGCATGTTGAAGTGGAGGTCCTTGCCGAACCGCCAAAGCAGGTGCGCAAGGACGAGGTGGACCACTACATCCGCGTCCTTTCCGCCGACGAAGGGGAGGCCGGCGCATGACCGCCCCACCGATGGCCGTCACCCCCGGCGACCCCGCCGGGATCGGTCCGGACCTGGTGCTCCAGACCGCGGCCGACGCCGCCTGGCCGGGCGGGCTGGCCGTCTTCGCCGATCCCGAGGCCCTGGCCCGCCGGGCTCGGGAGCTCGGGCTGGTGGTGAGCCTCCACGAGTGGCGCCCCCGCGAGCCGCTTCCCCGCACCGGCCTCCCCGTGCATCCGGTCCCGTTGGCGCGGCCCGCCGAGCCCGGCCGACCGGATCCGGCCAACGCCCCCGCCACCCTGGCCGCCCTGGACCGGGCGGTAGAGGCGGTCCTGGAAGGCCACTGCCAGGGCCTGGTCACCGGCCCCATCAGCAAGGCCGTGATCAGCGAGGGGACCTCGCGGCCCTTCTCCGGCCACACCGAATACCTGGCCGAACGCGCCGGGGTCTCCCACCCGGTCATGATGCTCGTGGGAGGCAACCTCCGCGTGGCCCTGGTCACCTCCCACCTCCCCCTGCGCGCCGTTCCCGACGCCGTCACCCCGGAGCGGGTGACGCGCACCGTGCGCACCGTGGCCGAGGCGCTGGCTACCGACTTCGCCGTGCTCGAGCCCCACATCCTGGTTACAGGGCTCAATCCCCACGCCGGCGAGGGCGGCCACCTGGGGGACGAGGAGCAGCGGATCATCGGGCCCGCCCTCGACGCGGTGCGCGCCGAGCTGGGGGCCGGCGCCCACGTGGAGGGCCCCGTCCCCGGAGACACCGCCTTCACCCCGCGCTGCCTGCGCGAGGCGGATGCGGTGATCTGCATGTACCACGACCAGGGGCTGGGGCCGCTCAAGCAGCAGGCCTTCGGCGGGGCCGTGAACGTCTCCCTGGGGCTACCTTTCGTGCGCACCTCCGTGGACCACGGCACCGCCTTCGACCTGGCCGGAACCGGCAACGCCGGCGGCGGCAGCTTCCGCGAGGCCATCGCCCTGGCCCGCACCCTGGCGGCCAACCGCGGCCGCGCCGGCGGATAGGCGGGCAATGGAAAGGCACCGCCCCCGCAAGCGCTTCGGCCAGAACTTCCTGCGCGACGGCAACATCGCACGCAAGATCCGCGACAGCCTGGCCCCGGACCCCGCCGACCCCATGGTGGAGATCGGCCCCGGGGAGGGCGCCCTGACCCGGCTGCTGCTGGAGCGGCTGGAGCGCCTCGACGCCATCGAGCTGGACCGCGACCTCATCCCGACCCTGGAGGGCCTGGCCGGAGGCGAGCGGCTGCGCATCCACGCCGCCGACGCCCTGGCCTTCGACTTTCGCGCCCTGGCGGCAGAGCGCGGCGGGCGCCTGCGGGTGGTGGGCAACCTGCCCTACAACATCTCCACCCCGCTGCTCTTCCACCTCCTGGACCAGCGCGAGGCCCTGGCGGACATGCACTTCATGCTGCAGCGCGAGGTGGTCGACCGGCTGGCGGCGGCCCCCGGCACCAAGGCCTACGGCCGCCTGTCCGTGATGACCCAGCTGGACTGCGCCGTTACCTCTTTATTTCGGGTTCCACCGGGTGCATTCTATCCCGTACCGCAGGTGGAATCGGCCGTGGTCCGCCTCCGCCTGCGGCCGGAAGACGCCCCCCGCCCCCGGGACCGGACCCGCTTCGCGGAGGTGGTGACCCGTGCCTTCCAGGCCCGGCGCAAGACCCTGCGCAACGCGCTTCGCGGCCTTTGCGACCCCTCCTACCTTGAAGCGGCGGACATCGATCCCCAACTACGGGCGGAATCGCTCGCGGTGGAGGACTTCATCCGGTTGGCGGACCGCGTCACCGAAGGCGCGGGGTGGCCGGCGGAATCTTGAACCGACCCCATGGTCAAACCGAAGGGTTCCTTGATGCAGGCAGGGAGCAAGCGATGAGCACCGAGGACCCATCGACCCTGACGCATAACCCGGTCGAGCCCGAGGCAGAGGAGGAGGTCGGCAGACCTTCCCTTTACAAGGTGCTCCTACTCAACGACGATTTCACCCCGATGGAGTTCGTGGTGGAGGTTCTGCAACGATTCTTCGGGAAGGACCGCGAAACGGCCACCCGGATCATGTTGCAGGTGCACCATCACGGCAAGGGGGTCTGCGGAGTCTACCCCTACGACATCGCCGAGACCAAAGTGAACCAGGTTGTGGATTACGCCCGCAGCAACGAGCATCCCCTCCAGTGCACGATGGAAAAGGAATAGGCTGCGATGATAAGCGACGAGCTCGAATTCACGCTCAACCGAGCTTTCCAAGAGGCACATAAACGCGGCCACGAGCTGATGACCGTGGAGCATCTCCTGTACGCGCTCCTGGAGAACCCCTCCGCGGCCGAGCTCCTGCGTGCCTGTGCCGTCGAGATCCCCGCACTGGAGCGCAAGCTGGATCAGTTCCTGGACGAGTCCGTCCCCTCGGGCAGCGGCAACCCGGCGGAGACCCGGCCCACCAACGGCTTCCAACGGGTCATCCAGCGCGCGGTGCACCACGCCCAGAGCGCCGGCCTCCGCGAGGTGACCGGCAACCGCGTGCTGGTGGCCATCTTCTCCGAGAAGGACAGCTTCGCTGCCTATTTCCTGCAGCAGGCCGGCCTGACCCGCATGGACGCGGTCAACTACATCAGCCACGGCATCACCAAGACCAAGAGCAGTGAGTCCGAGCAGCAGGAGGAAAGCCAGGCCGAGGAGGGCGAGGAGAAGTCCCGCGGCGGCAGCCCGCTGGAGCGCTTCGCCACCAACCTCAACGAAAAGGCGGCGGCGGGCAAGATCGATCCCGTCATCGGCCGCGACTCGGAGATCTCTCGCACCAGCCAGATCCTGTGCCGCCGGCGCAAGAACAACCCGCTGTTCGTGGGCGAGCCGGGCGTGGGCAAGACCGCCATCGCCGAGGGCCTGGCCCTGAAGATCACCGAGAGCGAGGTTCCGGAGCTGCTCGAGGATGCCGTGGTCTACGCCCTCGACATCGGCGCCCTGCTGGCCGGCACCAAGTACCGGGGCGATTTCGAGGAACGGCTCAAGGCGGTGCTCAAGGCGCTCAAGAAGCAGCCCCACGCCATTCTGTTCATCGACGAGATCCATACAGTGATCGGCGCCGGGGCGGCAAGCGGCGGCACCATGGACGCCTCCAACCTGCTCAAGCCGGCGCTGGCTTCCGGCGAGCTCAAGTGCATCGGCTCCACCACCTACGAGGAGTACCGCAACTACTTCGAGAAGGACCGGGCCCTGTCCCGGCGCTTCCAGAAGATCGACGTGGAGGAGCCCTCCGTCGACGAGACCATCTCCATCCTGGAGGGGCTCAAGGCGCGCTACGAGAAGCACCACCAGGTGCGCTACACCAAGCCGGCGCTGCACGAGGCCGCCGAGCTGTCGCACCGCTACCTGCACGGCCGCTACCTGCCGGACAAGGCCATCGACCTCATCGACGAGGTGGGTGCGGCCATGCGGCTGCGACCCAAGGCCAAGAAGCGCAAGACCGTGGGGCCCAAGGATGTGGAGGAGGTGTTGGCCAAGATGGCGCGCATCCCGTCCAAGAGCGTCTCCCGGGACGACCGCGAGGCCCTCAAGAACCTGGACCGGGACCTCAAGCTGGCGGTGTTCGGCCAGGACGAGGCCATCGAGCAGGTCTCCACGGCCATCAAGCTGTCTCGGTCCGGCCTGCGCGAGCCGGAGAAGCCCATCGGTTCCTTCCTGTTCGCCGGCCCCACCGGCGTGGGCAAGACCGAGGTGAGCCGGCAGCTCGCCTCCACCATGGGCCTGGAGCTGATCCGATTCGACATGAGCGAGTACATGGAGGCGCACACCGTCTCCCGGCTCATCGGCGCGCCTCCGGGCTACGTGGGCTTCGACCAGGGCGGCCTGCTCACCGAGGCGGTGAACCGCAATCCCCACTCGGTGGTGCTGCTCGACGAGATCGAGAAGGCCCATCCGGACCTGTACAACGTCCTGCTGCAGATCATGGACTACGGCAAGCTCACGGATAACAACGGCCGCCAGGCCGACTTCCGCAACGTGGTGCTGATCATGACCACCAACGCGGGCGCCGAGGCCATGAGCAAAAAGTCGGTGGGCTTCATCGAATCCTCCACCGAGAGCGCCGGCGCGGACGCCATCAACCGCACCTTCTCCCCGGAGTTCCGCAACCGGCTGGATGCCACGGTGTTTTTCCAGCCGCTGGCCCGCGAGGTGGTCGCCCAGGTGGTGGACAAGTTCGTCAGCCAGCTGGAGCAGCAGCTCTCCGAGCAGGGCGTGGAGATCGAGGTGGACGAGGCCGCCCGCAACTGGCTGGCCGAGCGGGGCTACGATCCCGCCATGGGCGCCCGTCCCATGGGCCGGGTGATCCAGGAGCAGATCAAGAAGCCCCTGGCCGACGAGCTCCTCTTCGGCAAGCTGGCCGACGGCGGCAAGGTCGTTGTGAGCCTGGAAGGTGACGAGCTCACCTTCTCCTTCCCCCAGACCCCCGAGGCTACGGAGCCTATGGAGGCCTAGGGCCACCGGCCAGGCAAGGGCGGACCCCGGGGGGCCCGCCCTTTTCGTCACCGGGCCTACCCTTCAGCCGAGGGAGGGAGCCGTGTACCTCCTGGACCCCAACGCACCCTTCCCCACCTTCCCCGACCCGCGGCACGCCTCGAGCCCCGAGGGCATCGTCGCCATCGGCGGGGACCTGGGCGTGGACCGCCTGATCCAGGCCTACCGGCAGGGCATCTTCCCCTGGTACAACGAGTACGAGCCCATCCTGTGGTGGAGCCCGGACCCCCGGCTGGTGCTTTACCCGGAACGGCTGCACGTCAGCCGCAGCCTCCGCAAGGCCCTCCGCCGCGGCGACCTGACCTTTACCTTCGACCGGGACTTCTCCGGGGTAGTGCGGGGCTGCGCGGAGCCGCGGGGCACCACCCCGGAATCCGCGGGAACCTGGCTGAACGGGGAGATGATCGCCGCCTACGAGCGCCTCCACGCGCACGGCTTGGCCCACTCCACCGAGGCCTGGGACCGGGAAGGGCGGCTGGTGGCCGGCCTGTACGGCGTGGCGCTGGGCCGCGCCTTCTTCGGCGAGTCCATGTTCACCCGGGTGACGGACGCCTCCAAGATGGCCTTCGTCCATACGGTGGAAGCGCTTCGGGAGGCCGGCTACCGGCTCGTGGACTGCCAAGTATACTCCGACCACCTGGCCCAGTTCGGCGCCCGGGAGATTGCCCGGAACCGGTTCCTCGCCGAGCTCGACCGCTGCCTGGCCGGCCCCGAGCCCGCCGGCCCGTGGCCCCATCCCGGCGAGCCCGTGCGGGCTACCCCGGGAGGCCCATAGCTCCCGCCCGAACCGGGCGCCCCGGGCTCAGCGACAGGGCGCCGAACCTCCCTGACCCGGCTCCCGCTCCACGGCCGTCAGCCGGGCGGTAACCGCCCCGATGCCGATCCGGGACTCCATGCGCACCGGCAGATGGCGCCGATCGTCGGTGAACCAGACCCACAGCCCGCCTTCTCGAGCGAAGACGCCGTCCGTCTCCAGGCGTGGGCGGACCTTCACCGTAGGCGTATCCTCGCCGAGCACGGTATCCAGCCGCTCCCGATCCACCACCTCCACCGTCAGCTCGTAACCGCGACCGTCGTCGAACACCGGGATGCGGAGCCGCTCCCCCACCTCGAGGCTCCGGGCGCGCGTGGCGTACAGGGCGGTCACCACATCCATGGTGTCCGGGTCCACGGGGAAGTAGTCGGTTCGGCCCGATTCCAGATCCTCCGTGTAGGCCACCCCCCGTTGGGCGAAGCGCGCCCTTCGGGTCTCCCGCTCCCCTCCCTCCCGGCGCCGCACCTGGTAGCTAAGGGCCCGCACGCCTCCGCCGGTCAGCCGGGTCCGTGCCGTGATGCGGTCGCGCACCTTGTAGACACCGTCCACGAGCGCGTTGGTGCAGGCCTCGATGCGGAGCTCCGCCTGACCAGCATTGGCTGGCCGGGCCTGGATGACCGCCCGCCCGGCGGGGACCTGCCCCCACTCCACCCGGAATTGCAAGTGCTCGTAGTCCCCGTCCCAGCCGTATCCAGTGGCCGACGCCGGGCCGTACGGCACCAGTCCGACGAGCCCAAGGACCAGGCTGGTGGACCACAGGGGTCGCGCAAAAACCCTAATTGCTTTACGGTTGAACAGCTGTGGACCTGCGAGGCACCCGGCGCGCCGTGCGCGCAACCGTCCTTGTGCGGACCCCATGGTATACGTCCCCCCCAACGCGGAAAGAGCGCCCTATGTCCCAGCCCCCTTCCCCGGAGCGGACCAGCCGCATCCCGGACTTGGTGCGCAGCTTCCGGCTGGAGGACCTGCTGACCGCCCGTCAGCATTCCAGGGACTTCACCTTCTACCGCTCCGATTACCTCCTGGTGCGGGTGAAATTGTTCGCTCTACTGTTCGGCGTGGCAACCCCCCTCTGGCTGCCCGTGGACATGTGGCTGCTGCCGTCGGAGAGCCTGGCGGCCATGGGCGGGCTGCGGGCCCTGACCGGCTCCCTCTTCCTGCTGCTGGCCCTGGTCGGCACACGCCGACGTAGCCTCGCCCGTGCCCGGGTGGCTCTGGCGGCCCTGATCGCCATCCCCGCCCTGTTCTACCTCGCCTCCCGCGTCATCCTGGGGGAGGAAGCCATGGAAGGGGCCTTGGTGGGCTACACCTTCCTGCCCTTCGTGCTGCTGGCGGGTAGCGCCCTCTTCCCTCTCACCTTCCTGGAGGGCGGAGGGATCATCGCGGTGGTGTACCTGTCCGTTCTCGCGGTGGGCTGGCAGGCCGGCACCCTGTTCACGCTCCCCTTTCTCGGCACCCTGTGGCTTCTGGTGCTCCTTTCGGGCATCGCCCTGTGGGCCCAGTCGGCCCAGCTGCACATGCTCCTGGGCCTCTACCGCCAGGCCACCCGGGACCCGCTGACGGGCCTGTTCAACCGTCGGGCCCTGTTCCGCCAAGGCGAGGCGGAGCTGGCGCGGGCCCGGCGCCACGGGAGCCCGGTCTCCCTGCTGCTCCTGGACATCGACCGCTTCAAGCGCATCAACGACCACTGGGGGCACCGGGTGGGGGACGCCGTGCTCCACCACCTCGGAAGCATTCTGGAGCGCGAGAGCCGGGCCGAGGACCTGCTGGGGCGCTACGGCGGCGAGGAGTTCGTGGTGCTGGCCATGGGCGCCGACACCGAGGGCGCCACGGCCCTGGCGGAACGGATCCGCCGGGCGGTGGTGGAAAGCCCCGCTCCCACGTCCGAAGGCGACCTGCCCTACTCGGTGAGCATCGGCGTAGGCACCGGTTGGGCGGAAGAGCCCCTGGAGGACCTGCTCCACCGGGCCGACGAGGCCCTGCTACAGGCCAAGGAGGCCGGACGGGATCGGGTGGTGGCCCGTGCGGAGGTCCCCGCCTCCCCCGCCACCGGATGGGCCGCCCACCTTTCCCCTTCCGAAGGGAACGGTTAGCCTAGGGTCCTGACTCGGAGATTCGTTCCATTTCTGAGCTTCCTGCGAGCAAGCCGGGAGGGGAAAAGCGTGACCAACGGTGCGGAGGGAGCACCCCTGTCCTTCGCCCAGAAAGTAGCCGCCCTGGTGGGCCTGGGCGTCCTGCTGGTGGGGGCCTATCTGGTACTGCAGCCGTTCGTGGTCCCCATCCTTTGGGCGGCCATCCTCGTTTACGCCACCCTACCCATCTTTCGCCGGCTGGCGGCCCGATTCCCCAACCGGCCGATCCTCAACAGCCTGACCATGACCCTGGGGCTGATCCTACTCCTGTTTGGCCCGGCAACGGCTCTGAGCCTTTCACTGGCGGCGGAGTCCGCCGCCGTGGTGGAGGCACTGCGGGAGTTCTCCCACCAGGATCAAACCCCGCTGATGGAACCCTTGCTCGGCATTCCGTTGGTAGGACCCGCCATCGCCGGAGAGGTGGAAACCCTGATCAAGGATCCCCAGATCCTCCAGGAGACCCTCGTGGAGTGGGCCCAACGCTCCTCGGGCATGCTCCAGGAATGGGCGGGCGACGTAGCGAGGAACATCGGCAAGCTCGGGGTGACCCTGCTTACGGTTTTCTTCTTCTACCTGCACGGCCAGACCTTGATGGAACAGACCCGGCGTGCGGGTCTGCGCCTCGGCTTCGACCGCCTTTGGGAATACTTGCCTGCGGTCACGCGAACTCTGAACGCCGTCATGTTCGGACTCATTCTCGCCAGCCTGGCCCAAGGGCTCCTGGCCGGAATCGCCTACGCTGTGGTAGGCCTCCCCGTACCCGCATTGCTGGGCACCGCCACCGCCCTGCTGGCCGTGCTCCCCTTCGGAGCGCCCATCATCTGGGTCCCCGCCGGCCTCTTCCTGATCGCCCAGGGCGACTGGATGGGCGGGATCGGCCTCTTGTTATGGGGGATGCTGGTGGTGAGCTGGGTGGACAACCTCATTCGTCCCATGGTGATCTCTGCATCCACCCGGATCCCCTTCCTCCTGGTATTTTTCGGGGTGATCGGGGGCGGCTTGGCCTACGGCCTCATCGGCCTGTTCATCGGCCCCATCATCCTGTCCGTCCTCATGACCGTGTGGCGAGAATGGACCGAAGCCCCCCAATGAGCACTCGCGCACTTGCCGGCTTGCTCGCCCTGGCGACCGTCCTCTGGACCGGTTCCGCCCCAGCCGAATCCGAGATCCGGGGCGTCTACAGCCTGGAGCTCGGCCAGAGCCGGGAGCGGGCCGAGGAGGCCCTGGCTGCCGACGAGCATTTCCGCCGCATCGCCGCCAGGCACTTCGAGGGCTTCCCCCTCTACGAGGTGACCCTGGGCGACCACGAATTCCACGTGCACCCCCGCTTTCAAGACGACCGCCTCACCGAGATCACTCTGCAGTTCCGCGAGCAGGCATCCTCCAACGACGTGGATCCCCTGATCCACGAGCAGCTGGCATTCGGCCTCTCGACCTTCAGCGCCCGCTTCGGGGAGCCCGACCAGGAATTCCTGGAGCCACGGGAGGTGGCGCCTCGGGATTTCGAGGAAGGCGATCGGGTGGTGACCCACCAGTGGACGCAGGGAGAGCGGGTAGCGCAGCTCCTGCTGTGGCGGAAAGGCTTCACCTACGGGACGGAGATCCTGCTCGCCGAGCAGTCGGCCCGGGAGCCGGAAAAATCCCCCGCCGAGGCCTTCTAGGGTCGCCCAGGGCCCCCCGGCGCTTACGCCCCAAGGGCGCCCCGGAGCCGCTCCAGGACCCGCCGTCCGCCCCGGTAGTCCCGGCTGCGCACCACGGCCACGCGGCCGTTGGCGGGGCGCCCGGTGCCATCCAGGTCCAGGGCCACGGTAACGCCCGCCTCGCCCACGCCCGGGACCGCGCCCAGATCCAGGGCCACCGCCTCCCCGCTGCGGCTGAACAGGGAGAAAAGGTATCCTCCGGGCGGCGGGCCCGGATCCCGCCAGACGCCCTCGTCCACCAGGGCCACCCAGGCCCGAAGGAAATCCGGCCCGTAGAAGTCGAAGAAGCCGTTGGAGCCGCGCAGGTGGGCCTCGATGATGGTCCCGCCGATCAGCTCGAAGTTGCAGATCCCGGTATAGCCCCGGAGATTGGCCGCCACCCAGTCGGTGAGCACCCGCTCGTTGGCGGGGCGGGCCACGCCGATGCGCCAGAACACGGGGCGCCCGTCTTCCCATTCGTCGCCGGCCACGGTGTGGGCGAACCAGAGGACCTCGCCGTCGCGCACCAGGCAGTCGGTGCTGCTCTGCTCCCCCTCCAGGTACTGGCACCAGAAGGTGCCCGGAACGTGCGCCATCCCGCCCGCCTGGGCCCGGTGGGCGCCAATGGCCATGCCCGCCAGGTTGGTGATGGGACGCACGAACACCGGCTCCTCGGGCCCCAGGCCGAGCTCGGCGGGCTCCACCCCCGCCGGGGCGGCCACCAGGCCCTGGGACAGGGCCAGCTCCAGCTTGTTGTAGACCCAGCGGTGGGCGGGATTGAGCCGCCACGCCGCGCCGTCGCTGACGCCGATGTCGGCGGCGGGCTCGGCGGCCGCGAACAGGAAGCGGCGCTCGGGGGAGACGCCATGGAAGGGCACAGGCCTACTCCTTGGGCTCCACCGCGCACAGCCCCGACTTGAAGGGCGGGAAGCCGCTGATGGGATCGGGATGAGCGTGGTCGGTGAGGCGGTTGACGTCCGCCCCGGCCCAGCCGTGGAAGCAGTGCACCACCCCGGGCTTCACCGCCTCGGTCACCTCGGCGGTGAAGGCCACCGCCCCCCGGGGCGTGCGCACCTCCACCGGGGCGCCGTCGGCGATCCCCAGCGGCGCGGCGTCCCAGGGGTGGAGCTGGGCCCGGGGGACCGGATCCCGGGCCGCCAGGGAGGGAAACCGCTGCTGCTGCGAGTGGGTGTAGTACTTGCTGCGGCCGCCGCTGGTGAGCACGAAGGGATATTCCTCCGCCAGGGACGGCGTGGCCAGGGGGCTCTCCGCCGGCTCGCGATAGACCGGTAGGCCGTCATAACCGGCTTCGCGCAGCTCCTGGGAGTCGAGCTCGATCTTGCCGCTGGCGGTGGGGAAGCCCCGCACCTCGTAGAGGCGCTCGCCCTCGAAGGCCTCCTCGTCGAGGGCGTCCGCGAAGACCATGGCCCCGTCCGGATCCTCGTAGGCTTGGCGGCGCACCTCCGGGGCCAGCCCCTCGGCGGCCTCCGCCCAGGAGGCCGCCAGGTCGCCGTGCCAGAAGCGCTCCGCCATGCCCAGGCGCACCCCCAGGTCCAGGGCCACCTGGGCGTCGGAGCGGGCCTCGCCGCGGGGCGCCAGCACGGAATGGCGATGGCGCACCTCGCCGCGGAACTGGCAGCCCGGATAGGCCACCAGCGCCTCCCGCTCCAGGTTGGTGGCCGCGGGCAGCACGACGTCCGCCCGCTTGGCCGTCTCGGTGAGGAAGAAGTCCGAGCAGGCGAAGAACTCCAGGGCCTCCAGGGCGGCGCGCATGCGGCCGCTGTTGGGCCACATGGAGGCGTTGATGCCGATGGCGAAGAGCGCCCGGATGGGCTGGGGCTCGCCGGTAAGGATGGCGTCGGGCAGCAGCATGCTCTGGCCCGCCGGCCAGTAGCGGGTCCAGATGGGGTAGGTCTCCTCGCCGAGGCGCGGGGGCAGCTCGTCGATGGTCTCGCGGAACAGATCGATGGGCCGGGGCCGCACCTTGTCCAGGAAGAAGCGGTTGCCGCCGGGAATGTCCAGGTTGCCGGTGACCGCCGGCAGCACGACGATGGCCCGGTGGTTCTGGAAGCCGTTGCTGTGCTGGACGGTGGCGGTGGGCGACAGGGCGATCTGCGCCGGCCCGGAGATGGCGTACAGCTCCGCGGCTCGCCGGATGGCTCCGGCGTCCACCCCGCAGATGCGCGCCACCCGCTCCGGCGGGAATTCCCGCGCGTAGTCGCGGAGGCTGTTCCAGCCCAGGGCCCAGCGCTTGAGGAAGGCCTCGTCCGCCCAGCCGTTCTCGAAGATGAGGTTATGGAAGGCCAGCGCCAGGGCGCCGTCGGTGCCGGGACGGATCTGCAGGTGGATGTCCGCGGCTTCCGCGGTCTCGGTCCGCCGCGGGTCCACCACCACCATGGCCCGGCCGTCCTTGGGCCGGGCCACGTGGTGCGCCTCGAAAGGCACCACCGAGGCCGGCGGGTTGGTGGACCACACCAGCAGGCAGCGGGTCTGCTCCGCCTCCAGCAGGCTGGCGGACTTGAGCCGATAGCCCAGCGTCAGCTTCTCCGCCGCCAGGGTGGCGGAGAAGCAGCAGCCCGACTCGGTGAGGTAGTTGGGCGAGCCGAAGGCGTGGGCCAGGCGCTGCAGCTGCGGCCGCGCCTCCTTGGTGTAGCCGGCGAAGAAGGCCGCCTGCTCGCCCCCGTGGCGCTCACGGATCTCCGCCAGCCGGGCGGCGATGGTGTCCAGGGCCTCGTCCCAGGAGATGGGCTCGAAGCGGTCGCTGCCCTTGGGGCCCACCCGCCGGAGCGGCTGGAGCAGCCGCTCCGGGTGGTACTGCCGCTCCAGCTGGGCGGCCCCCCGGGGACAGTCGGGACCGCTGAGGTCCACGGCCCGGCCGGCGCCGTCGACGGCCACGTCGAAGGCGCAGTTGGCGTCGCATTCGTAGCAGGTGGTGCGCTTCCAGGTGGTTCCGTCCGCCCCCATGACCTCCCTTTCCATGGATACCCCCCTTCGCGAAAGGGGGTGCCGTTTGCCCGATCCAAAAAGGCGGGCATTCTGGCATATCCGGCCGCCGTGCGAGAGGGCGGGCCGGATTCCGGGCCACGGGCCGTGGTATCCTCTCGACCGCTCCCGGAGCGGACTCCCCACACGGTCGGAGGAAGGCTTGCCCCACTACGACGTGGTCGTCATCGGCGCCGGCGCCGCCGGGCTCATGTGCGCCGCCACCGCCGGACAGGGCGGCCGGCGGGTGCTGGTAGTGGAGCACGCCAACAAGGTGGGTAAGAAGATCCTCATGTCCGGCGGCGGGCGCTGCAATTTCACCAACCTCCACACCGGTCCCGAGCATTTCCTCTCCGCCAACCCCCACTTCATGAAGTCCGCCCTGGCCCGCTACACCCAGTGGGACTTCCTCGCCCTGGTGGAGCGGCACGGCATCCCCTACCACGAGAAGAAGGCCGGCCAGCTGTTCTGCGACCGCAAGGCCAAGGACATCCTTGGCATGCTGCTGGAGGAATGCCGGGCGGGCGGAGTAACCATCCGCACCAAGTGCGCCGTGCGGCACCTCACCGTGGACACCCCCCACCGGCTCGCCACCGACCTGGGGGAATTCACCGCCGACTCCCTGGTGATCGCCACCGGCGGGCTGTCCATCCCGCGCATGGGCGCCACGGCCTTCGGCCTGGAGCTGGCGGAGCGGCTGGGCCTGGCCGTGCAGCCGCCCCGGCCCGCCCTGGTGCCCTTCACCCTGCCGCGAGGCCTGCGCGAAGAGCTGGCCGAGCTATCCGGGATCTCCCTGGAAGCGGAGGTGCGCTGCGGGGGGACGAGCTTCCGCGAGGCGGTGCTGTTCACCCACCAGGGCCTGTCCGGTCCGGCCGTCCTCCAGGCCTCCTCCTACTGGGCGCCCGGGGAGCCCGTAACCATCGACCTCCTGCCGGACCTGGACCTCGAGGAGACCGTGGCCGCGGCCCGGCGCAACCACCCCAACCTCCGCCTGAGGAACTTGCTGGCCGACTTCCTGCCCCGACGGCTGGCCCAGCACTGGTGCGCCCACCGGGTGCCCGACAAGCCCCTGGGCCAGCTCTCCCGGGCGGACCTGCAGCAGGCCGCCGACCACCTGCACCGCTGGACCTTCACCCCCGCCGGCACCGAGGGCTACGCCACGGCGGAGGTGACCCGGGGCGGCGTGGACACCGGGGAGCTCTCCTCGCAGACCATGGAGGCGAAACGGGTCCCGGGGCTCTATTTCATCGGGGAGGTGGTGGACGTTACCGGCCACCTAGGCGGGCACAACTTCCAGTGGGCCTGGGCCTCCGGACACGCCGCGGGGGAGGCGGTCTAGCGGGGGGTGACGCTCAGGCGCCCCCGCCCTGCAGCAGGGCGGGCAGCCCGCGCAGGCAGGACAGCTCGTGGTGGGGCCGGGGCAGCTCTGCGGGCCAGGGGGCCCCGGCGCGGTTGACCCAGACGGCCCGGGCCCCGGCGTCCCGCGCCGCCTGGACATCTCGCACCGGGTCGTCGCCCATATGCACCACGGCCGAGGCGGGGACGCCCAGCTCGCCGCAGGCGGCCCGGAACATGGCCGGATGGGGCTTGGGAGCGCCCACGTCCGCGGCGGAGAGGACCAGATCGAACACCCCCGCCAGGGGCGTGTGGGGGACGTGGGCGTTGCCGTTGGTCAGGGCCACGAGGGGGTACCGGGCGCCCAGGCGCTCCAGAATCCCCGGCACCTCCTCGAAGGGGGTGACGCGGTTGCGCTCGGCGAGAAAGACCTCCATGGCGGCCTCGGCCACGCCGGGGGAATAGCCGGCCCGCTCCGCGTGCCAGCGCAGGGAGGCCACGCGCAGGGCGGTCATGTCGGCCGCCAGGTCGGGGTGGCGCTCGGCCATCTCCAGACGGACGGCCCGCATCTCTTCCTGGTCGAACTCCGCGGTGATCCGCGGGCAGTGCCCGGCCAGCCAGCGGTACACGGCCCCCTCCGCCCGGGCGATCACGTCCTCGCAGGGCCAGAGGGTCTCGTCGAGGTCGAAGGTCAATGCGCGTGGTGGCTGTTCCATGACTCCGCTTTGCGGCGATTGCGGGCTGCTCCTTGGAGGGGCTGCGGGTCCGAGGGTTCCCCGAACTAGGAGAAGGCCCCGCCCTTTCCCCAATTCCCTCCCCGGCCTTGCCGTGCTTTAAAGGGAGAGGTCCCCCGGCGCAGCCCGCGGGGTCCCCTCGCGCCCGGAGTCCCTCATGCGGTTCTGGCTGCTGACCAACCCCCATTCCGGGGCGGCCCAACGGCTGGCCGACCTCGACGCGGACCTCCGGCGCAAGGGCGTGGAGGTCTTCAGCCCCGGCGACTCGGCGGAGCTGCGCCGCCTCCTGGGCGCGGCCCGGAAGGAGTGCGACCGCCTGATCATCGCCGGCGGCGACGGCACGGTCCACCGGGTCGTCAACGGCATGACCGGGGACCTCCGCCACCCGGCCCTGGCCCTCCTGCCCCTCGGGACGGGGAACGACCTGGCCCGCACCCTCGCCCTCCCCGGAGACCCGCGGGCGGCGCTGGAGCTGGCGCTCACCGGCACCCCCCGACCCCTGGACCTCCTGGAAGTGACCTCCCCAACCGAGACCTGGTACGGCGTCAACGTCTGCGCCGGCGGCTTCAGCGCCGAGGTGACCGAGGCCGTGGACAGCGGGGATAAGCAGACCTGGGGGCCCCTGGCCTATCTGCGCCAGGCCGCCGGCACGGCCACCGAGCTGCCCAGCCACGAGATCGCCCTGCGCTTCGAGGACGAGCGCCCCCGGCGCTACGACGCCCTGAACCTGATCGTCGCCAACGGCCGAACCGCCGGCGGCGGCATCATGGTGGCCCCGCAGGCCGATCCCCGCGACGGCCTGCTGGAGGTGGTCACGGTCCAGAACGCACCCCGTCCCGACCTGGTCCCGCTGGTGCTCCGGCTGCTGGCCGGTGACTACACCAACAGCGAGCTGGTGGCGACCCGCAGGGCACGCTCGGTGGAGGTATCCAGCGACCGGGGGATCCTGTTCAGCACCGACGGCGAGTCTCGCCGGGAGATGGAGGTCCGCTTCCGGGCGCGAGCCGGGGCGCTGCGCTTCGTGGCCGGACCCTCCTGAAACGGGCCGGCCGAAGGGCCGCCCCCCTTCGCGCGGCCTGCTAGAATGGCCGCGTCCATCCCCAGCAGAGCGCCCCGATGACCATCTGGATCGACGCCGACGGCTGCCCCAACGACATCCGCCAGATCGTCCTGCGCGCCAGCAAGCGCACGGAGACCCCGGTGGTGCTGGTGGCCAACCGGGAGCTGCCCGAGCCCAAGGCGCCCCAGGCCTCCACGGTGCGGGTGGGGGCGGGGGCCGATGTGGCCGACAACTACATCGCCCAGCACATGGCGCGAGGGGACCTGGTGGTCACCGCCGACCTGCCCCTGGCGGCCGAGGTGGTGGAAAACGGCGGCACGGCCCTGTCGCCCCGCGGCGAGACCTTCACCGCGGAAAGCGTCCGCCAAAAGCTCTCCATGCGCGACTTCATGGAGCAGATGCGGGGCGCGGGTCTCGCCGGCGGCGGCCCGGCCCCGCAGAGCAACCGCGATCGCCAAGCCTTCGCCAACGCCCTGGACCGCTGGCTGGCCCAGCAAGGTCCGGACTGAGCTTCCCCGGTACAGACTCCGGCAGGAGCGGCGGTCCCCGCCGCGCTTCCCCCCCAGGCCCCCTATCCCTTCATGGAGGCGCCGTTCAGCCCGCTTCCAGCTCCTCCCAGCGCCGATAGGCCGCCTCCAGCTCCTCCTGGGCGGCGGCCAGCTCGTCGTTGAGGGCCTTCAGGTCCACCGCCGGATCCTGGTAAATCGCCGGGTCGGCGAGGCGCTCGGTCAACGCACTTATGCGCCCCTCCAGATCCTCGATGCGCTCGGGCAGCTCGGCCAGCTCCTTGCGCTCCCAGTTGCTGAGCCGCTTGCGGTCTTCGGGGCTTTCCCGCGCCGGTTGGGGCTTGGGGGCCTTCGCGCCGCTGTCCTTCTTGGCCTTGGCCGGGGCGGTCTCCTCCTGCGGCCGGCGCTCCAGGTACTCGCTGTAGCCGCCGATGAACTCGTCCACCCGGCCGTCGCCCCGCATCACCAGCAGGCTGGTGACCACGTTGTCGAGGAAGGCGCGGTCGTGGGAGACGATCAGCACCGTGCCCTCGTAGTTGGCCACCAGGTCCTCGAGCAGCTCGAGGGTCTCGATGTCCAGGTCGTTGGTGGGCTCGTCCATGACCAGGACGTTGGAGTCGGTGGCGAACAGCCGGGCCAGCAGCAGGCGGTTGCGCTCGCCGCCGGATAGCCGGGTGATGGGGGCCCGGGCCCGGTCGGGCGTGAACAGGAAGTCCTGCAGGTAGCCGATGACGTGGCGGCGGTTGCCGTTGACGGTCACGTATTCGCCGCCGTCGGTGACGTTGTCGGCGGCGGTGGCGCCCTCGTCGAGCTGGGCGCGCTGCTGGTCGAAGTAGGCCACCTGCAGGTTGGCGCCGGTCTCCACGGTTCCCTGCTGGGGCTCCAGCTCGCCGAGCAGCAGGCGGATCAGGGTGGTCTTGCCGGAGCCGTTGGGGCCGACGATGCCGATGCGGTCGCCGCGGCCGATGATGGTGGAGAAGTCCCGCACGATGGGCTGGCCCTCGTAACCGAAGGTAACCCCCTCCGCCTCCACCACCCGCTTGCCGGTCTTCTCCGCCCGGGAGGCCTCCATGCGCACGCTGCCCTGCTGCTCCCGCCGCTGGGCCCGCTCCTTGCGCATCTCCTGCAGCTGGCGCACCCGGCCCATATTGCGCTTGCGCCGGGCCTTGATGCCCTGGCGGATCCAGGCCTCCTCCTCCGCCAGCTTCTTGTCGAAGCGGGCCCGCTCCTGGGCCTCGGCGTTCAGCCGCTCCTCGCGGCGGCGCAGGTAGTTGTCGTAGTCCCCCGGCCAGCTGGTGATCTCGCCGCGGTCGATCTCCACGATGCGCGTGGCCAGGGCACGCAGGAAGCTGCGGTCGTGGGTAACGAACACCAGCGCCCCGCCGAAGCCCTTCAGGAAGTCCTGCAGCCAGAGAATGTTGTCGATGTCCAGATGGTTGGTGGGCTCGTCGAGCAGCAGCAGGTCCGGCCCCTGCACCAGGGCCCGGCCCAGCAGCACCCGCCGCTTCATGCCCCCGGACAGGGTGGCGAAGTCGGCGTCCTCGGGCAGGCCCAGACGGGTCACCACCTCGCTGACCCGGGAGCTGACGTCCCAGCCGTTCTCCTCGTCGAGCCGCGCCTGTACCCGTCCCAGGGCCTCGGCGTCCTCGGCGGTGGCCAGGTTCTGGCTGAGGCGGTGGAACTCGGCCAGCAGGTCGCCCAGATGCCCCAGCGCCCCGGCCACCACGTCGTACGCCGTGCCCTCCGTGCCCTGGGGCACCTCCTGGGTGAGCTTGGCGATCCGCAGGCCGGGCCGGGGCCGCACCTCCCCCTCCTCCGGCTCCACCTCCCCGGCCAGGACCCTGAGCAGGGTGGACTTTCCGGCCCCGTTGCGACCCACGATGCAGACCCGCTCGCCGGCCTCCACGGCCAGGTCGGCCCCCTCGAGAAGGGGATAGGGGCCGCCGACGTTCACCTCGACGTTCGTAAGCGTGATCAGGGACATGGGGCAATACCGTTGTGCAGCCAAGGTGTCGGAGGGCGCGCCTCCCCGCGGGCCGAGGCACCGGGGAGGGCATGGTACCCGCTTTTCCCGAATTCGCCGAAAGCGGCACCGGGCATTGTCAGAATTTACATGCGAAACGGCCGGGATGGCCGCCCTCAGCGCCTCTCGCATACAACATAATAACCTGTTTTTTCTAACAAACTCACACCATCCCCCCGGGCAGGCGAGCCGGGTGGGGCCCTTCGCTCCCGGGCCGTTCGCCGGGGCATTTCTTTACAGGACGCCCGCCCCGTCCGGCCCTCGGCATGCCGCCGTTCCCCGCCTCCGGTGCGAGGGGGGCCGATATCCCCTGCCAATAGGGTACTTACCATTCCCCCTTCCCCGGCCTCGGACCTTGGCACCCTTCTTGCGGTTCCTTCCGTGACCACCGGGATGGCGGCCCTCCGGAGCCTTCGGGACCCCGGCCCGGTCCGGCGCGCCGTCCGGATGTCCGCCCGGGCGGCGCCACATCCTCCATCTGCCGAGAGAGGCCTGACATGCGGATCATGGTAACCGGCGGCGCGGGCTTCATCGGCTCCGCCCTCGTCCGCCAGCTGGTGACCGAGACGGACAGCACCGTCATAAACGTTGACAAGCTCACCTACGCGGGGAACCTCGAATCCCTCGCCGCGGTTCGCTTCCATCCGCGGCACACCTTCGAGCGCACGGACATCTGCGATCCGGAGGAGATGCGGCGCGTGGTCGAAAAGCACCGCCCGGACGCCCTGATCCACCTGGCCGCGGAATCCCACGTGGACCGATCCATCGCCGGCCCCGGGGCCTTCGTCCGGACCAACATCCAGGGCACCTTCAACCTGCTGGAGGCCGCCCGGGTCCACTGGGAGGACCTGACCGGCCCGGAGCGCGAACGCTTCCGCTTCCTGCACGTCTCCACCGACGAAGTGTTCGGCGACCTGGGGCCCGAGGACCCGCCCTTCACGGAGCACACCCCCTATACCCCGAGCTCGCCCTATTCCGCCTCCAAGGCCTCCAGCGACCATCTCGTCCAGGCCTGGCACCGCACCTACGGGCTGCCCGTCCTGCTCACCAACTGCTCCAACAACTACGGCCCCTACCAGTATCCCGAGAAGCTCATCCCCCTGGTGATCCACAAGGCCCTGCGGGGGGAGCCCCTGCCCGTCTACGGGACCGGCGAGCAAAGCCGGGACTGGCTGTACGTAGAGGACCACGCCCGGGCCCTCCGCCACGTCCTGGCCCGGGGGCGGCCGGGCCGCAGCTACAACGTCAGCGGCGCCAGCGAGCGCACCAACCTGGAGGTGGTTCATGCCTTGTGCGCCCAGCTGAACCGGTTGGCCCCGCACCCGGAATATTCCTACGAGCGCCTCATCCGGTTCGTTCCGGACCGGCCCGGCCACGACCACCGCTACGCCCTGGACGCCACCCGGCTCGCCAGCGAGCTGGGGTGGCGTCCCGCCGAGACCTTCGAGTCGGGCCTGGCCCAGACCGTGCGGTGGTACCTGGACCACCGGGACTGGATGGAGCGGGTTCTGCACGGCCCCCCCGACCGGTGGGCGGCCGGGGAGGCCTATGGCCGGGAGGCCACCGGCTGAGGACGACCGGACCCGTTCGGCGCGAACCGGACGGCCTCAATGCACCGAGCCGGGAGAAGCGGCACCATGGAACGCAAGGGCATCATCCTGGCCGGCGGCAGCGGCACACGGCTCTTTCCGGTGACCCATTCGGTCTCCAAGCAGCTGCTGCCGGTGTTCGACAAGCCGATGATCTACTACCCCCTGTCCACGCTGATGCTCACCGGCATCCGGGACATCCTGATCATCTCCACCCCGGAGCATACGCCCCTGTTCCGGAACCTGCTGGGCGACGGCAGCCAGTGGGGGATCCGGCTGCACTACACGGTGCAGAAGGAGCCCAACGGCCTCGCCGAGGCCTTCCTGGTTGGCGAGGACTTCCTCGACGGCCACCCCAGCGCCCTGATGCTCGGGGACAACATCTTCCACGGCAACGACCTGCGCCCCCTGATCCGCCGGGCCGCGGAGCGAACCGAAGGGGCCACGGTCTTCGCCTACCCGGTGAGCGACCCGGAGCGCTACGGCGTGGTCGCCTTCGACGAGGAGGGTCGCGCGGTGAGCCTGGAGGAGAAGCCTGCGGTTCCCCGCTCCCGGTACGCGGTGACCGGCCTGTATTTCTACGACACCGAGGCCGTGAAGCTGGCCCGGGAGATCGAGCCGTCGGAACGGGGCGAGCTGGAGATCACGGACCTCAACCGCGCCTACCTGGAACGGGGCAGCCTGCAGGTGGAGGCGCTGGGCAGGGGCACCACTTGGCTGGACACCGGAACGCACGAGGCCCTCATGCGCGCCAGCACCTTCATCGAAACCCTGGAGAAGCGCCAGGGGCTCAAGGTCTGCGCCCCCGAGGAGACCGCGTACCGCATGGGGTTCATCGACGCTGAGCAGGTCCGGGAGCTGGCCCGGCCCCTGACCAAGACGGGCTACGGACGCTACCTCCTGGACATCGTCGAGGAGCGGATCTTCTAGGCAGCGAGGGGAGGGGCCGGGCTCAGGCCTCCTCCCCGGCGGCCTGGTGGAGGTGCTCCCGGAGGCGGTCCACCTCCGCGGCGAACCTCGGGTCGAAGGCCAGTCGGCCCCGCAGCCGCCCCACGGCATTGCTCATGGTGGCCACGTCCCGGTTCATGCGCTCCGCCGCCTCGCTCAGGGTGGAGGCCCCCGTCTCGATGGCCAGATAGGCCACCACCGCCCGGGCCCGGCTGGCCAGGTGCCCCCGGTCCCCCGAGCGCAAGCGCTCCACCGACAGGCCGAAATACCCGGACACGGCCGCCTCCACGGCAGCGATGCGTCCCGCCAGGGGCTGCGGAGGCTCCGGGGGATCGCCCTGGCGGGTCCGGAAGTCCGCGCCCCCCAGACACCCCCCCTGCGCCGCCTCCAGGGGCGACCAGGAGCACTGCGGCCCCGCCAGGCCCTCCTCGACGAAGCGCGCGTACTCCCGCCGCGCGCGCCCCGGCCGGTCCGCCAGCTCCGCGAGCACCCGCTCCCGGGTCAGCCACCCCACCTGCTCCTCGTCCAGGTAGGCCCGGTGTCCGCTCCAGGGATAGGAGGCCGGATCCGTGGCCAGACCGGCGGTTGCCGGACGGGCGTGGATGTAGCGGACCATCTGCAGCAGGTAGGCCTCCGGGTCCAGTAGCAGGGCCTTGTACCGGCCCTGGAACAGGTGGCCGGAGCGGCCGCGGTGCTTGTTCGCCCGGCGGGTAAAGCGGAAGGAAAGATTCTGCATGATCTTGGGCAGGGGGACCTCGTCCACCTCCAGAAGCAGGTGGAGCCGGCTCGGCTCCCAGCAGTAGGCGTGGATCCGGTGCCCGAAGCGATAGGTGCCTTCGCCCACCAGATCCTCCAGGTGGGCGCGCTCCGCCTCGTCGGCCACCACCGTCTGCTCCCCGTTGCCGAGAAGCGTGACGTAGTAGAACCCACCCGGAACGTGGATACGGGGTGTCCTGGCCATAGACCCAAGCTAGCAGGGCCGTTAGCGGCACGTAAAAGCACGACGTCAAGACCATGGCTGGCGGTTCGGGCGGAAAATTCGGTACATTAGGGCGGTCCCTAAGCCCAGTAATCATTTACCGCATCAGGAGCCCGCCGGGGACCATGCAGACGAAGCCCACGCCCCTTGCCGAGTCCATCCGGTTCTTCTCCCGGTTCGCCACCGACCCGTCCGCCGTGGGCGCCGTGGCGCCCAGCTCCTCCGCTCTGGCGCGGGCCATGGTGACGTGGATCGACTGGTCCGAGGTGGACCGGGTGGCGGAGTACGGACCGGGGACCGGGGCCTTCACGCCCCAGATCCTGGACCGCCTGGGGGAGGAGGACCGCTTCTTCGCCGTGGAGCGGGATGCGGGGCTGGCGCGGCGGTTCCGGGAACGCTTCCCCGGCACCCCCCTGTACCGGGACTCGGTGGAGAACATCGCGGCCCTCTGCGAGCGGGAGGGCCTGGAGGGGCTCGACGCGGTCATCTGCGGCCTGCCCTGGGCCAGCTTCCCCCCCGACCTGCAGCGGCGCCTCCTGGAGCAGACCGCGGGGGTCCTGCGCGAGGGCGGCTACTTCGCCACCTTCGCCTACCTGAGCGGCTTCGTTGTCCCCGGGGCGCACCGCTTCCAGCGCCTGCTGCCCGAGTACTTCTCCCGGGTGGAGCGCAGCCCCGTGGTGTGGCGCAACCTCCCCCCGGCCTTCGTCTACCGCTGCCGGCGCTAGGCGCCCCCTGGGCCGCGCCTTCCTGGAGCTGCCTTTGAGCGGGGAATGGGTGGTCTACATGCTCGAGA